>NZ_JBHYJX010000013.1:146980-163924 GCF_042740985.1 Streptomyces sp. NPDC058985
GACGGGGCGGTGACGGGCGGCGCGTTCGACCAGGCCGACCATGTGGTCGTCCCCGCTGCCGGGTGCCGACTCCACCCGCACGCCCGGCACGGACTCCACGCCGCGCGCCGCGCCCTCGACCACCAGCACGACCTCCACCGGCCCGGTCTGCCCCGGCACTCCGTCCGCCGCCAGCCGGTCCCGCAGGCGCTCCGCGGCACCGCGCCGGTCGCGCCACCAGCCGTCGGGCACCGAGCCGACGACGTTCGCGGCGTCGACGATCACGAGCAGGGGTGCGTTGTCGTCCATGCGGTCAGGGTCGCACGCGGTCACCGGGCCCGACGGCACCCGAGCGGCACGGAGCCGGTGCCCCCGCTTAGAGTGGTGCGGTGAATGGCGACTGGCTTCTCCTCGGCCGCGACGGCCGCCTCAGCGTGTACCTCCCGACCGACGACGCCGCCCTCTGGCGTGCCGAACGCGTGCCCGCGGGCGCCTGGGAGGCCCCGCGCCGCCTCGGCGGCGACCAGGCACTGCGTCCCGGCCTCGCGGTCGGCAGGGGCCCCGACGGCTACGCCCATCTGGTCGCCTGGCGGCCGACCGGCGCCGACCGGTCCGGCCTCGTGCACACCACGCACTTCCGGCCGCTGCTCGCCCCCCTGGACTGGGAGCCGGCCGGCCACCCCAACAAGCAGGGCGACCGCACCGGGACGCCGGCCGTCGCGGTCGACGCCCAGGGGCGCGCCCACGTCTTCGTCCGCAACGGAGGCGGCGGCCTGAGCATGGTGGCCCAGAAGGAGAAGGGCGGCTGGGACCCCTGGCGCGACCTGAAGGGCCGCGGCGTCCAGGAGGCACCCACGGCGGCGACGGCCGAGACCGGGCTGGTCGAGGTGTACGCGCCCGTCCCGGACGGCATCCTGCACTGGCGTCAGGACAAGGCGGGTGCGCGGCCGGTGCTGGGGGAGCGCCTCGACGCGGCCGTCCGCCCGGGCACCCTGCGCGCGCTCGCGACCTCCGCCGGGCACACCACCGTCCTGTACACCGACGACGGCACCGGTGAGCTGTGCGCCTGGCGCCCCGGCGGCAAGCCCACGCCCCTGGTGGCCGCCGCCGGCCCCGGCCCCGTGTCCACCGTCCGCTGTGTCATAGACGGTCACGACTGCACGGTGGTCGCCCAGCGTTCGGCGGGCAGCGGCCGGGTCGCCTTCGCCGCGTACCCCTCGGAACTGGAGGAGATGGGCGCGGCCTGGACCGAGTCGGGCCCCGCGCTGCCGGCCGACGCGACGGTCTCCCTGGCGCGGGACGCCGACGGCCGCCTGGTGGCCGCGACGCTCTCCCCGTCCACCGGTCAGCTCCACCTCACCCGGCGGAAGGACGAGGCGGGGCTGGCGCTGGGGGCGTGGCAGGCCGTCTGACGCCGCCCGGCGGCCCGGTGACGGACGCATGGGGAACTGGTGAACGAACGGCATATGATGTTCCGCGTTCGACGGTCCCTGTCCGTGACACGGCGGGCTTCAGGAAGGTGCAGCAGGCCATGCGGAGAAAGTCGGCGGCCCCGGTCGGCACGGCCGGCCGGGTCGGGCCCGGCACCGCGGAGCGCGGGCACGAGGGCGCGGCCGGACCGCCGCACGGCGACTGGCTCACCCTCGGCAGGGACGGCCGCCTCAGCCTCTACCTGCCCGCCGAGGGCGGCCTGGTGCGCTGGACGGAGACCGCCGTGGGCGGCCCCGACTGGAGCGGGCCGCACTTCGTGCCCGTCGCGGGGCTGACCGACCTGACGGTGGTGCAGGGGGCGGACACCTACGTCCACTTCCTGGGCCGCCGGGAGCGCGAGCGGTCCGACGGCGCGCCCGGCGTGGACGTGGTGCACGCCATTCAGTACCAGACCGGGCTGGCCTTCACCGAATGGCGCTCCCTGGGCAACCCGCACCGCGACCGCGCCGAGGGCAGGGGACTCGGGGTGCCCGTGGGGGCGGTCGCGCCCGACGGCACGGTGCACGTCTTCGTACGCAACGCGAACGGCGGCCTGTCGCTGCGCCGCGAGGCGCCGAACGGCAAGTGGCGCGCCTGGGAGGATCTGCACGGCAACGGCATCGACGGACCGCCCGCGCCGGTCGCGCTGTCCGGCGGCCGGCTGGAGGTCTGCGCCGTCTCCGCGTCGGGCGTCCTGCTGTGGCGCCAGACCGCACCGGGCGGCGACTTCGCCGGCCCTCAGGGCCTCGCCCTGCGCCCGGTGCCGGGCACGGTCACCGCGGTGGAGACCGGGCCGGACCGGTCCACGTACTTCTGGACCGACGCCGAGAGCGGCGGCGCGGCCGCGTGGCGGGAGGGCGACTGGCCCGCCGCGCTGGGCGGATCGCCGGCCGAACGGCCGTACGCCTCCCTGCGCACGGCCGTGGACGGCTACGACTGCGTCGTCCTCGCCCACCGGGCCCGGGACGGCTCCGCGCTGTTCGGCATGGGCGCCACGGAGAACGAAACCGGCGGATTCTGGTGGTACGCCCCGGCCGAGTCGTGCCAGGGCGCACCGGCCCTGGCACGCGACGGACACGGGCGCGTGGTGATGGCGCTGATCGGGGCCGACGGCGCCCCGAAGGTGGCCCGCCAGGACGACGGCACCGGCCTCGCCCTCACCCGGTGGCGAACCCTCGGGGCCTGAGCGGCCGGTGCCTCGCGGCGTACCGCAGGCGTCCTGCGGGCGGTCCTGTGCGGACGTGCCGGCGGGAGATCAGCCGCCCGTCGCGGGCGACTTCTTGGCCGACTCGGGGATATCGGAGTCCGACCGGACGGCCTTCCACAACTCGGTGGCCTGCGGCTCGGCGGCGACGACCCGGTTCGGGTCGGCCTTGTCGTACGCCACCGGCAGCATGATCGTCTCCATGGTGGCGGGGTCGACCCCGTTCATGCTGCGCGCGAAGTCCGCCAGGCTGGTCAGCGAGGCCAGTTCGGAGTCCGTGGTGAGCGCGGCGGTGAGGCTGTCGGCGATCTTGTACGTCTTGGTGGGGCTGCCCAGCAGGTCCTGCTTCTTGACCTCGCTCAGCAGCGCGATCAGGAACTCCTGCTGGAGCCCGATGCGGCCGAGGTCGCTGCCGTCGCCCACCCCGTGCCGGGTGCGCACGAAGGCCAGGGACTCGGTGCCGTCCAGGGTGTGGGTGCCGGCGCTCAGGTCCAGGCCGCTGTCGGGGTCCTTGATGGGCTCCTCGACGGTGACGGGCACCCCGCCGATGGCGTCGACCAGGCCCTTGAACCCCGCGAAGTCGATCTCCATGTAGTGGTCCATGCGGACGCCGGACATCTTCTCCACGGTCTTGACCACGCAGGCCGGTCCGGCCTGCGCGTACACGGAGTTGAACATCACGCGCTCGGCCTCCGGCAGGGCGGAGCCGTCGGACTTGTCGCACTCGGGGCGGGTGACCAGGGTGTCGCGCGGGATGCTCACGGCGACGGCCTGCTTGCGGCCCTCGGGTATGTGCACCACCAGTGCGGTGTCCGAACGGGCCCCGGCGACCTTGCCCGTGCCGAGTGAGGCGTTGTCACCGGCGCGCGAGTCCGAGCCGAGGACCAGCAGGTTCTGTCCCGACGTCGGCAGCTTCTCCGGACGGTCGCTGCCGAGGGCCTTGTCCAGGTCGACCCCGTCGATGTTCCCGTTCAGGCCGCTGTAGAGCCAGTAGCCGGTGCCGCCGAGGGCGAGCAGGAGCACGACGAGCGACAGCAGGACGATCCGTCCCCAGCGTCTGCGGCGGCGTGGCGCGCGGCGACCGCCGTCCGGCGCGGCCCGGCGGGCACGCCGAGGCTCCGTGGTGGCGCTGTGCGTCATGGTGGTGGGTTCCTCTCCTCACGGGCTCCGCGGTGGCGGAGTCGCAGGGCCCGGGTGGGGGGAGGCCGGCCCGCTGGGCGGTCGTGTCAGTGCGAGCACTATATGTGCTCACGCCCAGTCTTTTTACGAGCGGGGAACCATAGCGGGTTACAGCGATGTACGCCACATTAACTCCCCTTGACCATCCTTAAGGGTGACATAAGATGTGGCGAACCTGTGACGGCTGTGAAGGGGGGCTTTCCGGCTGTCAGGGGTTTCCGGTGTGGCGTTCACGGTGGGGGCCGTGGCCGCGCCGGACAGGGGAGGGGCGTCCAGTGCGGACTGTTCGGCAGCCCGCTGGGCGAAATGTCTTGGTAGGAGTACGAGTTGGTGGATCACCCGCGTCTGAGCATCGTCGTGCCCTTTCAGGACGTCGAGGCCTATCTCGCCGAATGCCTGGAGTCGATCGCTCGGCAGTCGTTCCGCGACTTCGAGGTGATTCTCGTCGACGACGGCTCCACCGACGGCTCCTCTCGGATCGCCGCCGACTTCTGCGCCGCCGACCCGCGTTTCCGGATGATCCGCCAGGAGCCGCAGGGTCCCGGGCACGCCCGCAACACCGGTCTGCGCGCCATGCACCCCCAGGGTGAGTTCCTCGCCTTCGTCGACGGGGACGACGTCATCCCGGAGTACGCCTACGGCCTGCTGGTCCGCACCCTGGAGGGGTCCGAGTCGGACTTCGTCTCGGGCAACGTGCAGATGATGAACTCCACCAAGAAGTGGCAGTCACCGCTGCACAAGGGCCCGATGCAGAAGAACCGGCGGGGCACGCACATCACCCGGTTCGAGGCGCTGATCTACGACCGCACCGTCTGGAACAAGATGTTCCGGCGGTCCTTCTGGGACTACCACTACATCGCGTTCCCCGAGGGCGTCATGTACGAGGACTCCTGGGTCAACATGTACGCCCACTTCCGCGCCGCCAAGGTCGACGTCGTCACCGACATCGTGTACTTCTGGCGCCGCCGCGAGGGCGGGGCCGCGCCCTCGATCACCCAGCGCCACACCGAGCTGTCCAACCTGCGGGACCGGGTCGCGGCGGTCCAGTCGGTCAGCCGCTTCCTGGCCGACCGGCGCTCGCGCCAGTACGAGGAGAGCAAGCGCAAGTACGACCTCGCCTGCCTGAAGTCCGACCTGATGCTGCACCTCAAGGTGCTGCCGGACGCGGACGAGGAGTACCGGCAGTCGTTCATGCGGTGGGCCAACGAGTTCCTCGACGAGACCGACCTCACCATCATCGACGAACTGCCCGCGGACGCCCGGGTCAAGTGGCTGCTGGTGCGCGAATGGCGGCTGGCCGAGCTGCTGGAGGTCATCGAGTTCGAGCGCCGCGGCGGCCCGATGCCGGTCCAGCGCCGCTTCCGGCGCTACCTGAAGTACCCCTACCTCGGGGACCGCGGGGTCGGCCTCGACAAGAAGGCGTTCCGGCTCGACAAGGAACTCTCCCTGCACGGCTCGCTCGGCGGGGCCCGCTGGAGCACCAACGGCCATCTGCTGACCCTCACCGGGAGCGCGTACGTGCGCTTCATCAACGTGCACAAGCGCCACATGTCGGTGAAGGCGATCGCCCTGCGGAACAAGAAGCAGGGACGGATGGTGATCACCCCGGCGAAGACCACCTACGCGCCCCAGGCCACCGAGCACTCCAACCAGAACCGCTACTGCTACGACTGGGCCGGCTTCGAGGCCCGGATCGACACGACCCGGCTGAAGCGCAAGGGCCAGTGGGTCGAGGGGACCTGGGACGTGGCCGCCGGTGTCCTCAGCCGCGGGCTGTTCCGCTACCGGGGCATCGACCGGGGCAGCGCGGGAAGCTCCGCCAACCCGCCGTACCGCTATGTCGACAAGAACACCCGCATCCTTCCGGTCTTCCTCCAGGGCAAGCTGAAGCTCCGGGTCGAGATCGTCCGCTGCCGGATCACCGGCCACCGCGTGAGTGGCGACCAGCTGGAAGTGCGCGGGGTCTACCTCGGGCCGCGCGTGCCGGAGTGGGGCAAGCTGCGTGTCACCAGCCTCAGCGGCGCGGGCCAGCACGACGGCCGCGTGTACTTCACGGCGGGCGGCGAGGGCTGGTGCACCTTCTCGGCCAGGCTGCCGCTGCGCTCGCTGGTGCCGGCCTTCCGGGCCGACGCCCAGGCCGACGCGGACATCCCGGAGTCCTGGAGCATGGGCAGCAACGGCTGGAAGACCACCCTCCACGTGGAGGGCCGCAAGGGCGCCCTCTACCCGGTCATGGCCGAGGAGACGCCCGACGGCCACTACCGCATGCCCGGCGCGCTGCAGACCCGGGAGGGCGACCGCGAGGTCGTGGTGCACCGCAACGGCTCGGGCTACCTCGTCCTCTTCGAGCGCGCCACCCTGCCTACGGTGAATCGATTCTCCTGGCATCCGGACGGCTCGCTGGAGATCCACGGCCGCTACCTGGCCGCGGACCGGCTCTCGTCGCGCGAGTACCGGGACGCCCACCTGGTGGTCCGCTCCCGGGCGCACGGCGCGGAGCGCGAGGTCCCCGTCGAGTGGGACGGCAACGCGTTCCGGTGCCTGGTCAGCCCGGCCGCCATGCGGACGCTGGCCGGAGACATCCCGCTCGCGGCCGGCCGCTGGGACTTCTTCCTGCGCCGCCAGGACCTGTCGGCGGTGGCCCGCGAGGACCGCCTCGAAGACCTGATGGTGAAGATCGAGCAGGATCTCGTCGGCGCCTTCCCCGAGGAGTACGAGGAGAACGAGCGCCGCTACGAACTCCAGGCCGAGGCGTACGACCGGCTCTCCCTGCTCGTCCACTCCGCCATGCCCGACTACGCCCGCGGCCCCTACCGCCAGAAGCTGCTGCGCACCAAGGCGTACCCCGCGGCCCGCCGGCAACGGGTGCGCCCCGCCGTCCTCTTCGACGCCTTCAAGGGCACCCAGTACTCCGACAGCCCCCGCGCCCTGCACGAGGAACTGCTCCGGCGCGGGACCGGCCTCGAACAGCTGTGGGTGGTGCGCGACGACCAGGTGGAGGTGCCGCCCAGCGCGATCCCGATCCGCATGTGGTCGCCCGAGTGGTACGAGGCCCTGGCCACCAGCCGGTACGTCGTCGCCAACAACCACCTCCCCGACTGGTTCCAGCGGCGCGACGGCCAGATCGTCGTGCAGACCTGGCACGGCACCCCGCTGAAGAAGATCGGCCACGACATCGAGTCCATCCACTTCGCCGACCAGCGCTACCTGGAACGGGTCGAGAAGGAGGTGCGGAACTGGGACATGCTGGTCTCGCCCAACAGCTTCTCCACCCCGATCCTCCAGCGCGCCTTCGGCTTCCCCGGGGAGATGGTCGAGTCGGGCTACCCCCGCAACGACATCCTCCGGCTGCCCGGCACCGAGGAGCGGGAGCGCGAGATCCGCCGCCGCATCGGCCTGCCCGAGGGCAAGCGGGTCGTGATGTACGCGCCCACCTGGCGCGACGACCAGTACTACGCGCCCGGCAAGTACAAGCTGGACTTCCGCATCGACCTCGCGGACGCCCGCGCCCGGCTGGGCGACGACCACGTCCTCCTGGTCCGCCGCCACCCCAACGTCGTGGACCCGGTGCCCGGCGCCGGCGACGGATTCGTCTTCGACGTCTCCGACTACCCGGACATGGCCGAACTCTCCCTGATCACCGACGTGATGATCACGGACTACTCCTCCCTGATGTTCGACTACGTCAATACCGGGCGGCCCATCCTCTTCTTCACCTACGACCTGGACCACTACCGGGACACCCTGCGCGGCTTCTACTTCGACTTCGCGAGCAGCGCACCCGGCCCCCTCCTGCACACCTCCGAGGCGCTGGTGACGGCCGTCGAGCGGATCGACCGGATCGAGGAGGCCTACGCCGAGCGGTACCGCTGGTTCCAGCGCGAGTTCTGCGACCTGGACGACGGTCACGCCGCCGCGCGGCTCGCCGACCGGATGCTCGTGGCGGGCGGCGACCTCGCTCCCGGGCAGGCGCAGGCACCGGCCGTGGGCACCGTCGGCACCCGGCAGGCGGGCCGCGCCATGACGCCGGTCCAGGGCCGTGCCGGGAGCTGGTTCACCGCGCCGCGCCGGACGGTGCAATCAGGTCCCGCCGACGCGCCGGTGGTCGGTGCGGTGCCCGCGCAGCCCGGTCCGGGGCACGCCGGCTCCGCGCAGCTCATGCCCGGCGGGCGGACCTTCGAGGGCGCGGTCGTATGACGCCGGCACTCGGCGGGCCCTCAGCCGGTGTCCACCCGGACCAGCAGCGCGCGGTGGTCGGAGACGCCGGTGTCGCGCACCGTGCAGCCGGACCTGGGCAGGCCGGTGAACAGATAGTCGAGCTTGTGACCGGACTCGTGGGTCGGGCGCCCGGAGCGGTCGGCGGCGGAGTCCTGGTCGCACTCCCGGTAGACGCGGTAGACGGCGTCGGGCCACACCCAGCGGGACCTGTTGCGGGCGCTCGGCGGATTCAGGTTGAAGTCGCCGCCGAACACGGTGCGCCGCTGCGGCACCGCCGCGACCAGTGCCCGCAACTGGTCGTCGCGGTACTCCCGGCCGGGATGCGCCAGGTCGCTGCCGGGCAGGCTCAGGTGGGCGTTGCACACCCGGACGCCGGCCTTGTCGACCGTCGCGCACAGGATGCCGCGCCCCAGCCCGGCCACCGGCTGGCGCGAGGCCACCGACCGCACCGAGGACAGCGGGTGGGCCGAGAGCAGGGCGAGGCCGGCCGCGCCCTGCCCGCGCCCGTCGCACCGCACCGTGCCGGAACGCCCGGCCCGGTCGCGCGAGGTGTAGGGACGGAAGGCGAGCCGCCAGGAACCGCCGAGGGCGTCGCGGACCGACTCCGCCTCGGCGGCGCAGGCCTCCTGGAGCAGCACCACGTCGGCACCCTCGCCGACGAGCCGTTCCACCGCCCGCCTCTTGGCGGCGGCACCGCCGGTCTCCGCGCAGTTCCACCGCCGCACGCCGCACATGTTCCAGGACGCCACGGTCAGGACGCGCTCCGCCGGGAGGGACCGCACCGTCCCCCTCGCGGTCAGCGCCGGCACCAGCGCGACCAGGAGTGCCGACAGCGCGAGCACCGAGGCCACGGCGACGAGGCCGCGACGACGGCGCGGGCCGGTGAGGAGCGGGAAGTCCGGCAGAGGCATCCCGACATCATGTCCGATCGACCGAGCCGGCCCACGGGGGCGGTCATGAGAGTGGAGTTCCGTACATGACCAAGGCGCCCGCGCGGAAGATGTTCAACGGGATCGAGGCCTCGGGCCCGTTTCCCGTCGAGTACCGCTTCTCCCACGCCAAGAGCGGCAACCGCCACCTCGTCGTGGTGTTCGCCAACTTCTCCGCGCCCGAGGACTACGGCTGGTGCAACGGCGTCTTCGACAACGTACGCGCCAACATCCTCTGGATCCGCGACCGCTTCGACGGGATGAACGCCTACTACCTGTGCCGGAACATGGACTTCGGCTTGGCGGACTCGGTGCAGACCCTCATCTCGAACGTCACGCGGTCGCTGGGCCTGACGCCGGACCAGGTCACTCTGTGGGGCGGCTCCAAGGGCGGCAGCGCCGCGCTGTACTTCGGGCTGCGGTACGGGTACCGGAACATCGTGGCCATCGTGCCGCAGTTCCTCGTGGGCGACGCCCTGGAGCGGCGGCACCCGAAGGTCTCCGCCTACATGCTGGGCGAGGGCGCCCCGGCGCACAACGCCCGGTTCCTGGACGCGCTCCTCCCCGACCTGGTGCGGGCCCGCGCGAACAGCGCCGCCAACATCTACGTGCTCTCCTCACCCCAGGACGAGCACTACGCGGTGCAGGTGGAGCCCTTCCTCGGCATGTTCCAGGGCTACGACAACTTCAACTTCCTGTACAGCGAGTCGCCGACGATCACCGGCCACGCCACGGTCACCCGGCGCAACGTCCCGGCGCTCGTCGGTCTGCTGAACCTGCTCGCCGACGGCTACGCCCCGCGCCTCGGGTTCGTACGCCACGCCGCCGAGGAGTTCGACCGGGAGACGTCGGACATCGAGGCGTACCTCTCCGCCACCTCCAAGGTGCAGGGCGCCGAGGCGTTCGCGCCGCCCGTGGTGACGGCCCCGGCCTACAACGGCGAGGCCCCCGTCACCGGCCTCCGCTTCGCCGGGACGGCCCACGGGGCGGTGCGGGTCAGCATGTGGGAGAACGGCAAGTTCGTGGCATCGCCGGAGGTCGCGGCCGACGGCTCCTGGTCCTGGGCGTCGGCCAGACCGTGGGCGGCGGGCAAGCACCTGGTCAAGATCTTCGCGGTCGACCCGGCGGGGTTCCACTCCAGCCGGGTCGAGGTGCCCTTCACGGTCGTCGACCGCCCGGTCCAGGCGGGGCCGACCCCGCCGGTCGTCGCCGTTCCTGGACCGGGGCAGCAGGTGGGGCCGTCGGTCGCCTTCCACGGGACCGCGCCGGGCGCGGTCCAGGTCGGCTTCCGGGAGAACGGCGTGCCGCTGGGCGCGGTGGCGGTCGCGCCGGACGGCGTCTGGGGCTGGGACCCGGGCTGGTCGTGGCCGGAGGGGCCGCATCTGGTCGAGGTCGTCGCGGTGGACGTGGCCGGCGGTCAGTCCGCGCCGACGACGGCCGGCTTCACCGTCATGTACGTCCCGGAACCCGCCGGGCACCTCGCGCCGGGCTACTGACCGCACGTCCGCCGATCGGACCAACTCACCAGAGGAAGCCGCAGATGCCCAGAGCGACGTCGAACGGGCGCCAGATCATCACCGGGATCGACACGTCAGGTGCGCGTCCGGTGGAGTACAGATTCGCCCACGCCAAGAAGGGGAACCGCCACCTGACCGTCGTCTTCGCCAACCTGGCGGCCCCGGACGACTACGGATGGTCCACCGGAGTCCTGGACGACCTGCGGTCCAACATCCTGTGGATCCGTGACCGCTTCGACGGCGGGCTCACCTACTACCTCTGCCGGGAGATGGACTTCTCCGTCGAGAGTTCGGTCGCCGGCCTGATCGCCAGGGTGGTGCGGGCCCTCGGCCTGACCCCGGACGACGTGACACTCTGGGGCAGTTCGAAGGGGGCAAGCGCGGCCCTGTACTACGGGCTGCGGTACGGCTTCCGCAACATCGTGGCGTGCGTGCCGCAGCTCCGCATCGGCACCTTCGTCCGGGAGACGTATCCCAAGGTCGGCCGGTCCATGCTGGGCGAGGGCCTGCCCGAGGAGAACGCCCGGGTCCTGGACTCGGTCCTGCCGGACCTGCTGGCGGCGGGAGCCGGGCGCGAGGCCAACATCTACCTGGTGTCATCCCCGCAGGACGAGCAGTACCCCATCCAGATCGAGCCCTACCTGGAGATGCTGCGCCGCTACCCGAACTTCAACTACATCCACAGCGAGTCCCCGTTCGTGCGGGAGCACAACCAGGTGACCGTGCGGAACGTGCCGCCGCTCCTGGGGATCGCCTACCTGCTGGTCGATGGGATCGCGCCCAGGCTCGGGCTGACCCGCCACGGCTACGAGGAGCCCGACCGCGACACGTCCGCCATCGACCGGTTCCTCGGCGACACCGCCAAGGTCAAGGCGGAGGGCACCTTCGCTCCTCCCGTGGTGGCCCTGCCGACGCAGGGCGCCCGACTGCCCCGCACGGGATGGCGGTTCAACGGATCCGCGGCCGGCGCGGTGCGGGTGAGCCTGTGGGAGAAGGGCAAGTTCCTCGGGTCCCCGCAGGTGGCGGCCGACGGCACCTGGTTCTGGGAGCCGAGCGGGCCGTGGGCCAAGGGGGAGCACCGCGTCAAGATCTTCGCCGTGGACCCGGCCGGAACCCACTCCGTCACGACGGAGGTCGCCTTCGCCGTCGCGGAGGGGGCCGGCACGGCGCGGGTCACGCCTGCGGTGCCCGCCGCCGACGGTCCCCCCGACACACTCGCGGCGCCGGTCGTGCGGTCCCCGATGGCCTACGAGCAGATCGCCGGCGGGGCCGTACGCTTCACCGGCCTGGCCAGGGGCGCCGCGCAGGTGGGGTTCCGGGCGGGCGGCACGCTCCTCGGCGGGAGTCCGGTCGCGGTCGACGGGCGCTGGGCCTGGGACTCCGGCTGGCCGTGGCAGGAGGGGCGGCACACGGTGGAGGTCTTCGCCGTGGACGCGGCGGGAAACGAGTCCCCGGCGACGCCGGTCCCCTTCGCCGTCGCGCACGTCACGGCGGGCGCGACACCGTACGGCTACTGACCCGGCCCCGGCACGCGAGAGGGCCCCCGCCACACGTGGCGGGGGCCCTCTCGTCGTACGGAGACCTACGCGGGCACGCTCGCCACGCCCGCCTCCAGGAACGGCTTCCCGTTCACCCGCTGCGAGACGCCCTCGCGGTCCAGGTACGGCGTGATGCCGCCCAGGTGGAAGGGCCAGCCGGCGCCGGTGATCAGGCAGAGGTCGATGTCCTGGGCCTCGGCGACGACGCCCTCGTCGAGCATCAGGCCGATCTCCTGGGCGACCGCGTCCAGCACCCGCGCCCGCACCTGCTCCTCGGTCAGGACGGTGTCGCCCTGCTTGAGGAGCGCGGCGACCTCCGGGTCCAGCTCGGGCTTCCCGCTGTCGTAGACGTAGAAGCCGCGCTTGCCGGCCTCGACGACCGCCTTGAGGTTCGGGGAGACCGTGAAGCGCTCGGGGAAGGCCCGGTTGAGGGTCTCCGAGACGTGCAGGCCGATCGCCGGGCCGACCAGCTCCAGCAGGACCAGCGGGGACATCGGCAGGCCGAGCGGCTCCACCGCCTTCTCCGCGACGGCCACCGGCGTGCCCTCGTCGATGACGTTCTGGATCTCGCCCATGAAGCGGGTCAGGATGCGGTTCACGACGAACGCCGGGGCGTCCTTGACGAGGACCGCGGTCTTCTTCAGCTTCTTCGCGACGCCGAACGCCGTGGCCAGCGAGGCCTCGTCGGTCTGCTCACCGCGGACGATCTCCAGCAGCGGCAGGATCGCCACCGGGTTGAAGAAGTGGAAGCCGACGACCCGCTCGGGGTGCTTCAGCTTCGACGCCATCTCCGAGACGGAGAGGGAGGAGGTGTTGGTGGCGAGGATCGCGTGCGCCGGGGCGACCGCCTCGACCTCCGCGAACACCTTCTGCTTGACGCCCATCTCCTCGAAGACCGCCTCGATGACGAAGTCGGCGTCCGCGAAGCCCTCGGCCTTGTCCAGGACGCCGGAGACCAGGGCCTTGAGCCGGTTCGCCTTGTCCTGGTTGATCCGGCCCTTGCCGAGCAGCTTGTCGATCTCGGCGTGGACGTAGCCCACACCCTTGTCGACGCGCTCCTGGTCGATGTCGGTGAGGACGACCGGGACCTCCAGGCGGCGCAGGAAGAGCAGCGCGAGCTGGGAGGCCATCAGGCCGGCGCCGACCACGCCGACCTTGGTGACCGGGCGGGCCAGCGACTTGTCCGGGGCGCCCGCGGGGCGCTTGCCGCGCTTCTGCACCAGGTTGAAGGCGTAGATGCCGGACCGCAGTTCGCCGCCCATGATCAGATCGGCGAGCGCCTGGTCCTCGGCGTCGAAGCCCTGCTGGAGGTCGCCGTTCTTGGCGGTGGCGATGATGTCCAGGGCGCGGTAGGCGGCCGGGGCGGCGCCGTGCACCTTGCCGTCGGCGATGAAGCGGCCCTTCGCGACGGCCTGGTCCCAGGCCTCGCCGCGGTCGATCGCCGGGCGCTCGACGGCGATCTCGCCCTTGAGGACGGACGCCGTCCAGATCAGCGACTGCTCCAGGAAGTCCGCGCCCTCGAACAGCGCGTCCGCGATGCCGAGTTCGTAGACCTGCTTGCCCTTGAGCTGCTTGTTCTGGTTCAGGCTGTTCTCGATGATCACCGAGACGGCCTTGTCCGCGCCGATCAGGTTCGGCAGCAGGGTGCAGCCGCCCCAGCCGGGGACCAGGCCGAGGAAGACCTCGGGGAGCGAGAACGCCGGGAGGGCCGCGGAGACCGTCCGGTAGGAGCAGTGCAGGCCGATCTCCACGCCGCCGCCCATGGAGGCGCCGTTGTAGTACGCGAAGGACGGCACGGCCAGCTTCGAGAGCCGCTTGAGGACGTCGTGGCCGCCCTTGCCGATGGCCAGCGCGTCCTCGTGCCGCTTCAGCAGCTCGACGCCCTTGAGGTCGGCGCCGACGGCGAAGATGAACGGCTTGCCGGTGACGCCGACGCCGACGATGTCGCCGTCCGCGGCCTCCTTCTCGACCTGGTCGATCGCGGCGTCGATGTTCGCCAGCGACTGCGGGCCGAGCGTGGTCGGCTTGGTGTGGTCGTGGCCGTTGTCCAGGGTGATCAGGGCGAAGCGCCCGGCACCGAGGGGAAGGTCGAAGTGGCGTACGTGCGCCCGGGTGACGACCTCGCCGGGGAACAGCTCGGCCGCACCCTTCAGCAGCTCTGCGGTGGTGCTCACTTGTCCCCCTCGAAGTGCGGGTTCTCCCAGATGACGGTCGCGCCCATGCCGAAGCCGACGCACATGGTGGTCAGGCCGTAGCGGACGTGCGGCTGCTCCTCGAACTGGCGGGCCAGCTGCGTCATCAGACGCACGCCGGAGGAGGCCAGCGGGTGGCCGAAGGCGATGGCGCCGCCGTACTGATTGACGCGCGCGTCGTCGTCGGCGATGCCGTAGTGCTCCAGGAAGGCGAGGACCTGGACGGCGAAGGCCTCGTTGATCTCGAACAGGCCGATGTCGTCGATGGTCAGGCCGGCCTGGGCCAGAGCCTTCTCCGTGGCCGGGATCGGACCGTAGCCCATGACCTCCGGCTCGACGCCCGCGAAGGAGTACGAGACCAGGCGCATCTTGACCGGCAGGTCGTGCTCGCGGGCGAAGTCCTCGCTCGCGATGATCGAGGCGGTGGCGCCGTCGTTCAGACCGGCCGCGTTGCCCGCGGTGACCCGGCCGTGCACGCGGAACGGCGTCTTCAGGCCGGACAGGTTCTCCAGGGTGGTGCCCGGACGCATCGGCTCGTCGGCGGTGACCAGGCCCCAGCCCGTCTCGCCCGCCTCTTCGTTGGTGCGGCGCACCGAGACCGGCACCAGGTCGGCCTGGATCCGGCCGTTGGCGTACGCCTTGGCGGCCTTCTCCTGCGAGCGCACGGCGTACTCGTCGGCGCGCTGCTTGGTGATGCCCGGGTAGCGGTCGTGCAGGTTCTCCGCGGTCATGCCCATGAACAGGGCGGACTCGTCGACCAGCTTCTCGGAGACGAACCGCGGGTTGGGGTCGGCGCCCTCGCCCATCGGGTGGCGGCCCATGTGCTCCACACCGCCCGCGATGGCGACGTCGTACGCGCCGAAGGCGACCGAGCCGGCCACCGTGGTGACGGCGGTCAGCGCGCCCGCGCACATGCGGTCGATCGCGTAGCCGGGCACCGACTGGGGCAGACCGGCGAGGATGCCGGCCATCCGGCCGATGGTCAGGCCCTGGTCGCCGACCTGCGTGGTGGCGGCGACGGCGACCTCGTCGACCTTCTTCGGGTCGAGGCCGGGGTTGCGGCGCAGCAGCTCCCGGATCGCCTTCACGACCAGGTCGTCGGCGCGGGTCTCGTGGTAGACGCCCTTCGGGCCCGCCTTGCCGAACGGGGTGCGGACGCCGTCTACGAAGACGACGTCCCTGACGGTACGAGGCACGATGGCTCTCCTCCAGGGTGCGGGGTGGCACTGCTGCGGCACGCATGCACTGAGCGCGCGCTCAGGCCCCATGCTACTTATGAGTAACGTAGCTGCCCAGTCCCCCCGGCGGGAGCGGCGAACGTCACACCGTCGGGGGCACGGGGAGGCCGGCGCGGGTCCGCCGGGTGGCTCAGCGCGGGTCCGCCGCGGAGGTCAGCGCGGTGACCAGGACCGGCGTCACCTGCTCCACCTGCCAGGGCCGCGCCCCGTGGCCGGCCAGGGCGGCCGCCACCGAACCGGCGTCGACCGCGGCCGGCGGCTCCCAGCAGACCCGGCGCACCGTGTCCGGCGTGATCAGGTTCTCCTGCGGCATGGCGAGCTGCTCGGCGAGCGCCGTCACCGCCGTGCGCGCCGCGGACAGCCGGGCCGCGGCGGCCGGGTCCTTGTCGGCCCAGGCCCGCGGTGGCGGGGGACCGGTCACCGGCTGGCCGGGCTGCGGCAGCTGCGACTCGGAGAGCGCCTTGGCCCGGTCGACCGACACCTGCCACTGCTCCAGCTGCCGGCGGCTGACCCGCCCGAAGCCGTTCAGCGCGGACAGGGCCTGCGCGTCGGCGGGCAGCGCGAGCGCCGCTTCGACGATGGCCGCGTCCCCGAGCACCTTGCCGGGGGAGACGTCCCGGCGCTGCGCGATCCGGTCCCGGGCCTGCCACAGCTCCCGCACGACGGCCAGCTGCCGGCGCCGGCGCACCTTGTGCATGCCGGACGTGCGCCGCCAGGGGTCCTTGCGCGGCTCGGGCGGCGGGGCGGACGCGATCGCGTCGAACTCCTGCCGGGCCCACTCCAGCTTGCCCTGCCGGTCCAGCTCCTTCTCCAGCGCGTCCCGCAGGTCGACGAGCAGCTCGACGTCGAGCGCGGCGTAGCGCAGCCAGGGCTCGGGCAGCGGGCGGGTGGACCAGTCGACGGCGGAGTGGCCCTTCTCCAGGACGAAGCCCAGGACGTTCTCCACCATCGCGCCGAGACCGACCCGCGGGAACCCGGCGAGCCGCCCGGCCAGCTCGGTGTCGAAGATGCGGGTGGGCACCATCCCTATTTCGCGCAGGCACGGCAGGTCCTGGGTGGCGGCGTGCAGCACCCACTCCACGTCCGCGATCGCCGCGCCGAGACCGGACAGGTCGGGGCAGGCCACCGGGTCGATCAGCGCGCTCCCGGCGCCCTCGCGGCGCAGCTGCACCAGGTACGCCCGCTGCCCGTAGCGGTACCCGGAGGCGCGCTCGGCGTCGACGGCGACGGGGCCGTGGCCGGCGGCGAAGGCGGCGGTCACCTCGGCGAGGGCGTCGGCGTCGGCGATCACCGGCGGAATGCCCTCGCGTGGTTCGAGCAAGGGGGTCGGCGCCTGACTCACAGAAGATCCGGCGTCGTCCGGAGGGGCGCCTCCGGTGGTTCGCAGTGGGCGGTCTGCTGCGGTTTCGTGGGCGTCGGTCACCTGTCAAGACTATCGGTGGATCGGCGGGGGGGGGGCCGCGGGGCAGGAGGAGAGGGG
>NZ_JBHYJX010000014.1:0-115311 GCF_042740985.1 Streptomyces sp. NPDC058985
GGTCGCTGCGCAGCGCGACGAAGGGGCGCTCCCCCGACGTCCACTGAGCGACGGTCCGCCAGCCCCCGGCGGCCGCGCGGTCGAGCAGGGCGCGGGTGCCGATCCGCGCCCAGGGGAAGGGGCTGCCGGCGGCGTGGCCGTCGGTGACGTCGACGAGCTGCACGTGGGCGCGCTCGTCGACGTCCACCCCCGCGGTCTCGGCGATCAGCAGGCCCCCGGGGGCGAGCAGGGCGGCGACGCGGGCGAGCAGGGCGCGGGGATCGCCGCCGATGCCGACGTTGCCGTCCATGAGGAGCACGGTGTCCCAGCGGCCCTCGCCGGGCAGCGGCTCGAAGACGGAGCGCCGCAGCGACTGGCCGCCGGAGCGCACGGTGTGGGCCACCGCGGCCTCGCTGACGTCGATGCCGAGGACGGTCCGGCCCCGGGCGGCGAGTTCCGCGACCAGCCGGCCGGGGCCGCAGCCCACGTCGAGGACGGCGCCCTCGCACCGGTCCAGGACCTCCAGGTCGACCGTGTCGGCCCCCGCGCACCACCGCTCCACCTCCAGCGGCAGCAGCCACCCGTCGGTCCGCCGCAGGAACAGCGGCCCGCGACCGGCCCGCAGCGCGGCGGCGTAGGGGTCGGAGCCGGCCCAGGGCGCCGGTCCCGCCAGGGGGAACGCCGACTCCGCGAGGCGCCCGGGACCGACGGCCGTCCAGTCGCCGGACGGCCGCTCCACCGGCCCGCTCCCCACGGCGCGGTCCGCCCCGTCGGCCGGTCCGCTCACCGGCTCACTCATCGGCCGCCCCTTCGCACGCCCGTGGCCGCTCATCGGCCCACCCGCGCGTCCGCGCCGGCCGTGCATGCCGCGAACCGGCCGGGCGGCCGGCCCACCGGTGGGTGTGCCGGTCCGTTCTCGGCGGCGCGGTCCGCCCCGCCGGTCCGTCCGCTCGTCGGCCGCCCGCCCGCGCGTCCGTGGCCGCTCATCGGCCCACCCCCGCGTCCGCGCCCGCCGTGCACGCCGCCAGCCGGGCGGCGAAACGGCCGTGCGGGGCCAGTGCGGCGACGGCCCGGGCGTCGGCGGCGGTGTCGACGTCGCGCAGGGGCGGCAGGTCCCGTACCCGCAGCCCCGCCGCCAGCAGGCGCTCGCGCTGCACGGCCCCCGTCACCGGCGTCGACATCGGCACGCCCCGCAGCAGGGCCGGGTCGGGGCGGGCCAGGCCCAGCGCCCAGAAGCCGCCGTCCTCCGCCGGACCGAAGTACGCGTCGCAGTCCGCGAAGTCCACGTCGAGCAGCTCCGGCGTCACCTGCGGCGTGTCCATCCCGATCAGCAGGGCGGGCCCCGCGCACCCGGCGAACGCCTCCGCGAGCCGTGCGTCGAGACCGCCCGCGCACTGCGGTACGACGTCGAAGCCGGGCGGCAGCCAGGGCCCCGGGGCACCGGCGAGGACCAGCACCCGGCGCCGGGCGGGCGTCGCGGCGACCGCGCGCAGGGTGTCGGCGAGGGACGCCTCGGCCAGCGCGGCCGCCTCGTTCGGGGTGAAGGGCGGGGTGAGGCGGGTCTTGACCCGGCCGGGGCGGGGCTCCTTCGCGATGACGAGGAGGGTGCTCATCATGCTCACCGTGTGTTCCCCTCGTGGGCCGCGTCACGCGGAACCGTGCGATCCGGTTGCTCGGCGAGCACGCCGCGCATGTCCCGTACCGCGTGCCAGGTGCCGCGCCAGGTCCCGGTGACCTTCGACGCCCCGGTGCGGGGCAGGTACGGCACGTCGTGCTCGGTGACCCGCCAGCCCGCGTCGGCGGCCCGCACCACCATCTGGAGCGGGTAGCCGCTGCGCCGGTCGGTGAGGCCGAGGCCGAGCAGCGCCTCGCGGCGGGCGGCGCGCAGCGGGCCGAGGTCGTGCAGCCGCAGGCCGGTGCGGCGGCGCAGCATCCGGGCGAGCGCGAGGTTGCCGGCCCGGGCGTGCGGGGGCCAGGCGCCGCGCCCCTGCGGTCGTCGGCGGCCGAGCACCAGGTCGGCGGTGCCGTCCCGGATCTCGCGCACGAAGGGCTTCAGCAGGCCCGGATCGAGGGAGGCGTCGCAGTCGCAGAAGCAGACGATGTCGGCCGTGGCGGCGGTCAGCCCGGCGTGGCAGGCGGCGCCGAAGCCGCGGCGCGGCTCGGTCACGACCGTGGCGCCGAGCGCGCGGGCGATCTCCGCAGAGCCGTCGGTGGAACCGTTGTCGACGACGAGCGCGCGCCAGCCGTCCGGGATGCGGGCCAGGACCCAGGGCAGGGCTCCGGCCTCGTCCAGGCAGGGGAGTACGACGTCGACGACGGGAGCGGGCGAGGTGGTCACGGCTCTCACCCTACGAGTCGAAATCGGGCGAAACGGGCTCCCGCTCCTTACGAAACACGGACGTCGCGGCCCGGGTCGGCCCTCGGGGACGACGTCCGCGTGGGCGCGGTGCGAGGCTGGGCCCATGCAGCAGCCGCACGAGCCCGCTCCCGCACAGGCGGACCGCGCCGGATCCTCCGCCGGATCATCGGCCGGATCCTCCGCCGGATCCTCCGCCGGATCCCCGGCCGGAAGCCCCGCCGCATCCTCCGCCGGATCCCCGGCCGGATCCCCGGCCGGAAGCCCCGCCGCATCCCTGGCCGGATCCCCCGCCGCATCCCTGGCCGGAACTTCGGCCGGATCCCCGGCCGGATCCCCCGCCGCATCCCTGGCCGGAACTTCGGCCGGATCCCCGGCCGGATCCCCCGCCGGATCCTCCGCCGGATCCCCGGCCGCATCCCCCGCCGGCACCCCCACCGGGACCCCCGATGGATCCACCGCCGGCCCCGCCCGGATCCTGGTCGTCGACGACGACCCCACCGTCGCGGAGGTCGTCGCCGGGTACCTGGAGCGCGCCGGGCACGTCGTGGACCGGGCCGATGACGGTCCGGCCGCGCTCACCCGGGCCGCTGCGCACCGGCCGGACCTGGTGGTGCTGGACCTGATGCTGCCCGGCATGGACGGCCTGGAGGTGTGCAGGCGGCTGCGCGGCACCGGGCCCGTGCCGGTCGTCATGCTGACCGCCCGCGGCGACGAGGACGACCGCATCCTCGGCCTGGAGGTGGGGGCGGACGACTACGTGACCAAGCCGTTCAGCCCCCGCGAGCTGGTGCTGCGGGTGGAGTCGGTACTGCGCCGCACCCGGCCCCCCGCCGGTCTGGTGCCGCCCTCCGCGGCCGGTCTCACCGTCGACCCGGGCGCCCGGCGGGCCACGAAGGAGGGCGCCGAGCTGGCCCTCACCCTGCGCGAGTTCGACCTGCTGGCCTTCTTCCTGCGGCACCCGGGGCGGGCCTTCGCCCGGGAGGAGCTGATGCGGGAGGTGTGGGGCTGGGACTTCGGCGACCTGTCCACCGTCACGGTCCACGTGCGGCGGCTGCGCGGCAAGGTCGAGGACGACCCGGCCCGGCCGCGGCTGATCCAGACCGTGTGGGGCGTGGGCTACCGCTTCGACCCGACGGGGCGGGAGACGGTCTGACATGCACGACACCCTCCTCATCGCCCTGTACGCCTTCGCCGGCGCCGCCGCCGCCGGGCTGGCCGGCGCGGCCGTGCTGCGGCTGATCCGGCGGCGCTCGCTGACCGCGTCGCTCGCGGTGGTGGCGGCGGTCGCCGTCCTCGCGATGCTCGCGGGGACGCTCGCCGTCGCCTGGGCGATGTTCCTGTCCCCGCACGACCTGTCCGTGGTCACCACCGTCGTGGCGATGGCGGCCGTGGTGTCGCTGGCCACCGCGCTGCTGCTGGGCCGCTGGGTGGTCGCCCGCAGCCGCGAACTGGCCGCCGCCGCACGCTCCTTCGGCGACGACGGCGACTACGCGGCCCCCACCGTCCCGGCGACCGCCGAACTCGACGCCCTCAGCCGTGAACTGGCCGCCACCAGCGCGCGCCTGGCCGAGTCCCGGGAACGCGAGCGCGCCCTGGAGACCTCCCGCCGCGAACTGGTCGCCTGGATCTCGCACGACCTGCGCACCCCGCTGGCCGGCCTGCGGGCCATGTCCGAGGCCCTGGAGGACGGCGTCGCCGCGGACCCCGACCGCTACCTCCGCCAGATCCGCACCGAGGTGGAACGCCTCAACGACATGGTCGGCGACCTCTTCGAACTCTCCCGCATCCACGCCGGAGCGCTCGCCCTCGCCCCCGCCCGGATCTCGCTCTACGACCTGGTCGGCGACGCCCTCGCGGGCGCGGACCCGCTCGCCCGGGAGCACGGCGTACGGCTGGTCGGCGACGCGGTGGCGGCGGTGCCGGTCGAGGTGGACGGCAAGGAGATGAGCCGCGTCCTCGGCAACCTCCTGGTCAACGCCATCCGCCGCACCCCCGCCGACGGCACGGTCGCCGTCGCCGCCGAGCCCTCGCCCGAGGGCGTGGTGCTCTCCGTCTCCGACGGCTGCGGCGGCATCCCGGAGGAGGACCTGCCGCGCGTCTTCGACACCGGCTGGCGCGGCACCCACGCCCGTACCCCTCCGGCCGGCGCGGGCCTGGGCCTGGCCATCGTCCGCGGCATCGTGGAAGCCCACCGCGGCCGCACCACGGTCCACAACATCCCCGGCGGCTGCCGCTTCGAGGTGACCCTCCCCCTGGCCGACGCCTGAGCCGTCCGGCGCCTTCCCCCCTGGACCTGCCCGGGCCGGCGCTCTCGCCCTCGGACCCGGTCCCCGGCCCCAGGGGCTCGGTCCCCGGCCCCAGGGCTCGGTCCCCGGCCCGAGGGCGGCGCGGTCCTCGGCCCGAGGGCTCGGTCCCCGGCCTGGGCGCCCCGCCTCGCCCCGCGCCGTCTGCCCGGCCCGCGGACCGTGTCCGACCGTGCCGCCGCCCCCGACGTCATTGCCCCCGCAGACCCGCCCGGGCGAACTCCTCCATGCCCTCCCCGAAGCCGACCCGGGGGTGCCACGACAGGTCGGTGCGCAGGCGGGCGGAGTCGGCGGTGATGTGGCGTACGTCGCCCAGGCGGTACTCGCCGGTGACGACCGGTTCGGGGCCGCCGTACGCCTCGGCGAGGGCGGTGGCCATCTCGCCCACCGTGTGCGGGTCGCCGCTGCCGGTGTTGTAGGCGGTGAGCGTGCCGCCCGGGCGGTCGGCCGTCAGTGCCGCGACGTTGGCCGCGGCCACGTCCCGTACGTGTACGAAGTCCCGGCGCTGGCGGCCGTCCTCGAAGACCCGGGGGGCCTCGCCGCGGGCGAGCGCGGAACGGAAGAAGGAGGCGACCCCGGCGTACGGGGTGTCGCGGGGCATCCCGGGGCCGTACACGTTGTGGTAGCGCAGCGACACCGCCGTCGCGCCGGCCGACCGCGCCCAGGCGGCGGCCAGGTGCTCCTGGGCCAGCTTGGTCGTCGCGTACACGTTGCGCGGGTCGGCCGGCGCGTCCTCGCCGACCAGCCCCGGGGAGAGGGCCGCGCCGCACACCGGGCACGGCGGCTCGAACCGGCCCGCGTCCAGGTCGGCGACGGCCCGCGGGCCGGGCCGGACCACGCCGTGCCGTGCGCACTCGTAGCGCCCCTCGCCGTACACGACCATCGACCCGGCGAGCACGAGCCGCCCCACGCCCGCCTCCGCCATCGCGGCGAGCAGGACGGCGGTGCCGAGGTCGTTGTGCGAGACGTACTCCGCGGCGTCGGCGACCCCGTTGCCGAGCCCGACCACCGCCGCCTGGTGGCACACGGCGTCCACCCCGGTGAGCGCCTTGGCGACCGCCGCGGGGTCGCGCACGTCGGCGGCGGGGTCCTCGCGGACGTCGTACCCGACGGGCTCGTGCCCGTGTTCCCGCAGTGCCGTGACGACATGGGACCCGATGAACCCGGCATGGCCGGTGACCAGTACGCGCATGCGTCCACGCTAGGCGCGTGAGGCCCTCGCGCCGCGCGTCCGGCGCGGCACGTCACGGGTCCGTAAGAAGGGGATGCATCCGTCACCCACCACGGCTTTGCCATCCCTTTGCAACCCGCCGGGGTGCCGCCTCGTCTCTCCGTCCGATCCACCCACCACCCCCCCGAGAGAGAGCGACCCGATGCGCCGCACCATCCTCAGCGCCGTGGCCCTGGCCTGCACCGCCGTACTGGCCGGCACCGCGCCCGCGTTCGCCGACGAC
This sequence comes from Streptomyces sp. NPDC058985, assembly GCF_042740985.1. Lineage (NCBI taxonomy): Bacteria > Bacillati > Actinomycetota > Actinomycetes > Kitasatosporales > Streptomycetaceae > Streptomyces > Streptomyces sp. NPDC058985. The sequence continues at coordinate 6,096 of NZ_JBHYJX010000014.1, forward strand.
CCCAGCCCCGCGCCCACCAAGGCCCCGGCCCAGAGCACCCCGAGCCCCGTGCCGAGCGAGTCCCCGACCAAGGCCCCGACGCCCTCGCCCAGCAAGCCGGGTCCGGCGGACGAGGCACCCGCCCCCGCCCCGGCCGACGGCCAGGTCTCCGCCGTGCCCGAGGGCGCCCCCGACACCGGCGTCGCGACCCGGGAGCCGGGCGGCGCCGACGCGGGGCCGGCCGGCGCGGGCGCCGGTGCCGTGCTCGTCGCGGGCGGCGCGGTCCTCTTCGTCGTACGGCGTCGGCGGGCGGCGACCGGGGCATGACCCGGCCCGCCGGTCGCGCCCTCGCCACCGCGGCGCTCACCGTGCTGCTCGCCGGCTGCGGCGGCGGCGCGGGGAACGTCGGGAACACGGGGAACGCGGGGCACACGGGGAACGACGTGGCCGCGTCCGACCGCCCCGGCACCACCGCGCCCTCATCACCCACCGCCGCCAAGTCCACGCGGCCACTGGAGCGTTCGGTGCCGGTCGGCCTGCGCATCCCGGCCGCCGGCGTCGACACCCCGGTGATGCGGCTGGGGCTCGCGGAGGACGGCACGGTGCAGGTCCCGCCCGTCACGGACGACGACCGCGCGGGCTGGTACCGGCACTCGCCGACCCCGGGCCAGGTGGGACCGTCGGTCCTCCTCGGCCACGTCACCGTCGGCACCCACGGCGACGGCGTCTTCCGCCACCTCGCGCGGCTGCACCGGGGCGACCGGATCGAGACGCGCCTGCAGAACGGCGCGGCGGCCGAGTTCACGGTCACCGCCGTACGGACGGTGCGCAAGGCCGAGTTCCCGACGGACGACGTCTACGGGGACGTGAAGCGGCCGGAGTTGCGGCTCATCACCTGCGGTGGCCCACGCGTCGGCGAGGAGTACCGGGACAACGTCATCGTCTTCGCCGCGCTGAGCGCGACGCGTCCCGCTCCCTCCTGACCGGCCGTGCGCACGGCATACCCTCACGACCATGGAGAGCGTTGAAACGGTCCCGTGACAGGGCGGCGTCCGAGCTGTTCGCCGCCCTGTATCCGCGCCTCGCCGGCTGGTGCCGCCGGCTCGTCGACGACGACGAGACGGCCCACGAGATCGCCTCGGAGGCGTTCACCCGGCTCTGGGCCCGCTGGACGTCCGTGGAGGAGCCCCGCGGGTTCCTCTACGTGACCGCCGCCAACCTCGTCCGGGATCACTGGCGCAAGCTGGAGCGCGAACGCCGGGCCGTGCGCCGGGTCACCGCGGAGGTCGCCGTACGCCCGCACCCCGAGCAGGCCGACCCCTCGGTGCGGCTGCTCGTGCAGTCCCTGCCGGAGCGACTGCGCGTGCCGATCCTGCTCCACTACTACGCTGACATGCCGATCCGGGAGGTGTCCGCGCTGACCGGGCGCAAGGAAGGAACCGTCAAGGCCGACCTCCACGCGGCCCGCGAACTGCTCCGCGTCCATCTGAGGAGAAGCCTTGACCACACGCCTTGAGGACGATCCCGGGTCCGGACGGGACGAGGACGATCCGCTGCTGGTCGTGCTCCGCCCGGAGACCGCGTACCTGGGCCCGCCGCCCGGCCGCTACGAGGCGGTCCGCAAGGCCGCGTCCCGGCGGCGTCTGCTGCGCGCCGCCGCCGGCGGAGCCGCGACCGCTGCCGCCGCCGTCCTGATCGCGCTGCCGCTGAACTGGGCGTCCCCCGCCCCGCCCCCGCGTCCGACGGCCCCGCTGGCCCCCGCCGACCCGCCCGCGACGACCCCACCGACCCCCGCCTCGCCCCGCGACGCCTCACAGGCGCCGAGTCCGGTCCCCGACGCGTCCACGGGGGCCGTGCCGACCCCGTCGGCCTCCTCGCCGTCGGGGTCCGCGCCGCCGTCCGCCCCGGGCTCCGTGCCCACGCCCTCGGAGCCCGGCGGGCCTGCTGTTAAAACGGAACGATGATCTACCACGTGGTGCCGCTCGCCGAGTGGAACGCCGACCCCGACCGGCCCTACGCCCCCGCCTCCCTCGCCGAGGACGGGTTCGTGCACTGCTCGCCCGACGAGGCGACCACGCTCGCCGTCGTCAACGCCTACTACCGCGCCGCGCCCCGTCCCCTGCTCGCGGTGCTGCTCGACGAGGACCGGCTCACCCCGAGGTGCGTGTGGGAGGCGGCGGAGCCCGCACCGCCGCCCGGGGTCGCCGAGGGCACCCTCTTCCCGCACGTCTTCGGCCCGCTCGACCGCGCGGCCGTCCGGCGCGTGAGCGAGGTGCGCCGGGACGGCGCGGGCCGGGCCACGGGGCTCTCCTGACGCCGGAGGCGCGGAACTCTCAGGCCATCAGGCCATGGAAGTCTCCGGACACCGGGCCACGCGGCTCTCCCGACGGATGAAGCCCGTCGTCACTCCTACTCCTGCGGCTGGGCCGGTCCTCCGAGCAGCGCCGACGCGGTCTCGACCGGCGTGGCGGCGGGCGCCGGAGCGGGCTCTGCCCCGGGGGCCGGGTGGCAGGTGAAGCCCAGGCGCGTCATGGCCCGGGTGACCTCGGCCGCCGAGAAGTCGCGGCTGTCCTGCCGGGTGACGACCACGCCCACCTGCTTGACCGGGTAGCGACGGCGGCCGATGGTCACGGACTCACCCGTGACGGGCTGGGGCGTGACGCCCTTCATCGAGTCCAGCACCCCTTGCTTGGTGAGGTCGAACGGGTACCGGGCGATGACACAGCGCATGATGCCTCCAACAGGGGGACGGAGCGGATGGGCTTGCGGTTCGTCTAGGCCGCCGACGAACCACCGGCGGACTGGCGCCGCGGCCTGCGCCGCGGGGCTTCGCCGGCGGAGCGGCTCTGGCCGCCCCCGCGGCCCTGGCCGGTGCGGGTCTGCGGGACGGAGGCCTGGCCGGAGCGGGCCTGGCCGGAGCGGCCGCGCCGCCCGCGCGACGAGGAGCCGGTGCCGGACGCGGCGCGCCGCGGGCGCTCCACGACCGGTGCGGTGATGACGACGGGGACGCCGGAGGGGGCCTGCGCACCGGTGATGCGGGACAGCTCCGCCTCGCCGGAGCGGACCGGGGTGACCTGCGGGGTGATGCCGGCCGAGGCCATCAGCCGCGTCATGTCGCGCCGCTGGTCCGGCGTGACCAGGGTGACGACGCTGCCCGACTCGCCGGCGCGGGCCGTACGGCCGCCGCGGTGCAGGTAGTCCTTGTGGTCGCCGGGCGGGTCGACGTTGACGACCAGGTCGAGGTTGTCGACGTGGATGCCGCGGGCCGCGACGTTGGTCGCCACCAGCGCCGTCACCTGCCCGTCCTTGAACTGGGCGAGGGTGCGGGTGCGCTGCGGCTGGGACTTGCCGCCGTGCAGTCCGGCCGCCCGCACGCCGCTCTTCAGCAGCTGCTTGACCAGCCGGTCCACCCGGTGCTTGGTGTCCAGGAACATGATGACCCGGCCGTCACGCGCCGCGATCTCGACGGTCGTGGCCTGCTTGTCCGCCTCGTGCACGTGCAGGACGTGATGCTCCATCGTGGTGACGGCGCCGGCCGACGGGTCGACGGAGTGGACGACCGGGTCCGACAGGTAGCGGCGGACCAGCCGGTCGACGTTGCGGTCCAGGGTGGCGGAGAAGAGCATCCGCTGCCCGTCCGGCCGCACCTGGTCGAGGAGGGCGGTGACCTGCGGCATGAAGCCCATGTCGGTCATCTGGTCGGCCTCGTCGAGCACGGTGATGCCGACGTCGCCGAGGTGGCAGTCACCCCGGTCGATGAGGTCCTTGAGCCGTCCCGGCGTCGCCACGACGACCTCGGCGCCGCCCCGCAGCGCACCGGCCTGCCGGCCGATCGACATGCCGCCGACCACGGTGGCCGACCGCAGGCCCACGGCGCGGGCGTACGGGGCGAGCGCGTCGGTGACCTGCTGGGCCAGCTCACGGGTGGGGACGAGGACCAGGGCGCGCGGCCTGCGCGGCTCGGCGCGGAGACCGGCCGTGCGGGCCAGCAGGGCGAGGCCGAAGGCGAGGGTCTTGCCCGACCCGGTGCGGCCCCGGCCGAGTACGTCGCGCCCGGCCAGGGAGTTCGGCAGGGTCGCCGCCTGGATCGGGAACGGCACGCTCACGCCCTCGCCGCTCAGCGCGGAAAGCATGCGCTCCGGCAGGTCGAGTTCGGCGAACGTGTCGACGGCGGGCAGCGCCGGAGTGATCGTCTTCGGGGGTGCGAACTCGCCCTGGGGCGCGGCGGCCGGGCGGCGGCCGGGGTTCTGGGAGCGGCCGCCCGTGCGGGAGGAGCGGCGGGGGCCGCCGCCGGAGCGGCTGCGGTCATTGGTGCGTGTGCGTGCGCGGTCCATACGGAACCTTCCTCGATACGGCACGTATCAAGGGAGTCCCGCAGCGGTGGTACGGCGCGGGGAATCGCAAGAACGAGCCGGGTCCGGTCACTGTCGGCGCATCGGGGCGCGGGACCGGAAAATGGAGAAGAAAACGAGAAGAAAAGAAAGAAACGCGAGCGGGGGCCCGCACCCCAAGGTGCGGGCCCCGACTGCGAAGTAACGCGAGTGCGTCGTGAGGTCAGGCGACCACGATGTTCTCGGCGGTCGGGCCCTTCTGGCCCTGCGCGATGTCGAAGGTCACCTTCTGGCCCTCGAGCAGCTCACGGAAGCCCTGGGCGGCGATGTTCGAGTAGTGGGCGAAGACGTCGGGGCCGCCGCCGTCCTGCTCGATGAAGCCGAAGCCCTTTTCCGAGTTGAACCACTTCACGGTGCCGGATGCCATTTTTTCTCCTTCGGGACGGTGCTCGGCGCTCACCCTGTGTGAACGCCGGTCGCCGTGATGATCACCCCGTCGGAAAAACCTTCAGGCAACCACAACTGCAACTTCCATCGACAGTAGCACGCCGTGACCGTGTGGACGCTCGTGATAATCCCGTCGCACTCGCGACGCCCCCGCTGTCCCGGCCGGACGCGGCCCGGGGGCGGCCGGATCCCACGCGGCGGCATGGTCAGTTTTCGAGAAGCATCGCCGGCCCCGCCGCCCATACCGTCATGGACATGAACTCCATCGACTCCATCACCCTGGAAGTGGCCGACACCGAGGCCGCCGCCCGCTTCTACTCCGACGCCTTCGGGCTGGACCCGAAGCGGGTCCGCGTCCGTGCCTCCGAGTCCCCGACGACCGGCTTCCGCGGCTTCACCCTGTCCCTCGTGGTGTCCCAGCCGGGCAACGTCGACGCGCTCCTCGCCGCCGCCGTGGAGGCCGGCGCCACCGTCGTCAAGCCTGCGGCGAAGTCCCTGTGGGGCTACGGCGGCGTCGTCCAGGCGCCGGACGGCACGATCTGGCAGCTCGCCACCTCGAAGAAGAAGGACACCGGCCCGGTCACCCGCGAGTTCGACGAGATCGTGCTCCTGCTCGGCGTCGAGGACGTGAAGGCCAGCAAGCAGTTCTACGTCGAGCGCGGGCTCGCCGTCGGCAAGAGCTTCGGGGGCAAGTACGTCGAGTTCGCCACCGAACCGGGCACGGTCAAGCTCTCCCTCTACAAGCGGCGCGGCCTCGCCAAGGTCGCGGGCGTCGACGCCGGCGGCAGCGGCTCGCACCGCCTCGTACTCGCCGGGGAGACCGAGCCGTTCGAGGACCCCGACGGCTTCGCCTGGCAACCCGCGCAGTAATACATTCGTCTTCTTGCGCTGACGGGCTGGTAACCCTCCCGTCGCTGAAAGGTCGTTATTTGCGCAAATCGGTAAAAAGACGCAAACAGAATAAAGATTGAGATATATGCCATCACGGATACCCTCGCGCCTACGTGGGCGACAGCAGCGCGCCAGACTCTGGGCCGTGGCGGGTGCGGCGGCTCTCGCGTTCCTCGTCGCGCTGGAGATCGCCGCTCGCCGCTACGGTCTCCCGGGGCCGATCACCAACCAGGCGAAAGAGGTGGTGTTCGCCCCCGTCTCGGGGCCGCTGCTCTACGCCGGCCTGGCGCTGACGATGGTGGTCCTGACCTGGCGTCAGCGCTTCGTGGCGGCCGCCTGCGCGGTCGGTGTCGACCTCGTCTTCGCGCTGGTGCGCTGGGCGGCGGGTGCCACGGTGTCCGGCAGCCACTCCTTCGGCAACGGCGCGCTCTGGGTGGTCCTCGGCTGCGGCGTCCTCGCGCTCACGCGCCGCACCGGCCGGGAGAGGGTCCTGCTGCTGAAGGGTGTCGGGCTCGGTCTGCTGCTGGTGGCCGGCCGCAAGACCGGCGACACCTGGCTGCTGATCACCGCGAAGACCCACCCGAAGGTGCTGGACCCGTACGTCGCGGTCGCCGATCACGCGCTGGGCAGCCCCTCGTGGCTGGTGGGCCGGGTGGTCAGGGCCTCGGGCCCGGCCGGCGAGCACGTCCTCGACTGGGTCTACGTCCAACTCGCGGTGGCCGCGGTGGTCGTGGCGCTCTACCAACTGCGTCATGTCGCCGCCGAGCGCCGCTTCCCGCGCCATCACCTGGTGCGCACCTTCCTGGTGATCGGCCTGCTCGGGCCGGGCATCTACATGATCTTCCCCGTGGTCGGCCCGATCTTCACCTACGGCACCGGGGCCTTCGGCACCGGCGGTGAGCAGTGGGCCGTCGCCACCCTGTGGCCGGACACACCGCCGCCGATCGGCCCGCCCGCCCCGGTGACGTACGACGGGATCACCCCGCGCAACTGCATGCCCAGCCTGCACACGGCGTGGGCCACCGTCATCTTCCTGCATTCCCGGAACGGACCGAGGATCCTGCGCTTTGCAGGAACGTTCTGGCTCGTCGCCACGCTCGGCGCGACGCTGGGATTCGGCTATCACTACGGCATCGACCTCGTCGCCGGTGTGGTCTTCGCCGTCACCGTCGAGGCGGCCCTGCGCGCCTTCGACCGCGGCTGGGACCGGGCGGGAATCCAACTGGTCGCCCACGGCGCGCTGGTGTTCACCGCGATCCTCGCGTCGACCCGCTATCTGTCCCTGGACATGGCCCGCCACCCGCTGGTCTTCGGCCCCCTCCTCCTGCTCGCGATGGCCTCGGTGATCCACGGCTATGTGCGGACCACGAGGGGCTGGCGGCCGACGGGCGCGACGGTGCCGGCCCAGCAGTCGGAGCCCCAACTGGAGGCGGCCTGACCGGCGGTCGGCGGTCGGTCAGCCGCGGTAGGCGTGGGTCTGGGCGGCCTTGACGGTGGCCCAGACGGCGGCGCCGGGGTGCAGGTCGAGTTCGGCCGCGGCGACCGTGGTCAGGTCGGCCGCGAGGGGGAGTTCGCCGGTGAGGTCGGCGCGGATCTGGTCGCCGTGGGTCTCCAGACCGGCGACCTCGCAGCGCCACAGGTTGCGGGCGCTGGAGCCGGTGGGGCGGTCCCGGTGCAGGGTGACCGCGCTGGGCGGGAACGCCACGAACACCGGCCCGGTCAGCTCCTCGCTGGTCGTGATCGCCGTCCCGTCGTCCAGACGTACCGCATGCCCCTCGGCGCGCCCCCGGTAGAGGTTGAGGCCGACCAGGTGGGCGATGTAGTCGGTGCGCGGGTGGCGGGCGATGTGCGACGGGGTGCCCTCCTGGACGACCCGGCCGTCCTCCACGACGACGAGGTGGTCGGCGAGGACCATGGCGTCCAGCGGGTCGTGGGTGACGAGCACGGCCACCGCCTCGAAGTCGGCCAGGTGACGCCGGAGCTGGGCGCGGACGTCGAGGCGTGTGCGGGCGTCGAGGGCGGCGAGCGGCTCGTCCAGGAGCAGCAGCCGGGGACGGTTGGCCAGGGCGCGGGCGAGCGCGACCCGCTGGGCCTGGCCGCCGGAGAGCCGGCGCGGCTTGGCGCCCTGGTGGTCGGCCAGGCCCATGCGGTCGAGCCAGACGGCGGCCCGGGCCCGTGCCTCGGCCTTGCCGACGCCGTGGCAGCGCGGTCCGAAGGCCACGTTGTCCAGCGCGGTGAGGTGGGGAAAGAGCAGGTAGTCCTGGAAGACGACGCCGACGGGCCGGGACTCCGGAGGCGTACGGTCCAGCTCGTCCCCGTCGAGGCGGAGATGGCCCTCGGAGAGCGGGACGAGGCCGGCCAGCGCGCGCAGGGCGGTGGTCTTGCCCGCGCCGTTGGGCCCGAGCAGGGCGACCACGTCGCCGGGCGCGGCGGCCAGCGTCACGTCGAGACGGAAGCCCCCGCGGTCGACGACGAGCCGCGCGTCCAGCCCGTCGGCGCGGGGCGCGGTCCGCTTCCCGGTCCCGGTCATGAGGCGGTCATCCAGCGGTCGCGCAGTCCGGCGAGTACGGCGATGGACACGGCCAGCAGCACCAGGCTGAGGGCGATGGCCGCCTCCGGATCGCTCTGCAGGGCGAGGTAGACGGCCAGCGGCATGGTCTGGGTGCGGCCGGGGAAGTTCCCGGCGAAGGTGATCGTCGCCCCGAACTCGCCGAGTGCCCGGGCCCAGGCCAGCACCGCGCCCGCGGCGATGCCGGGCGCGATCAGCGGCAGGGTGACCCGGCGGAAGGCGGTGAAGCGGGAGGCGCCCAGGGTGGTGGCCGCCTCCTCGTAGCGCGGGTCGGCGGCGCGCAGGGTGCCCTCGACGCTGATGACGAGGAACGGCATCGCCACGAACGCCTCGGCGAGGATGACGCCGGTGGTGGTGAACGGCAGGGTGATCCCGAACCAGGAGTCCAGCCACTGCCCCACGACCCCGTTGCGGCCCAGCGCCATCAGCAGCGCCACGCCGCCCACGACCGGCGGCAGCACCAGCGGCAGCGTCACCAGGGCCCGTACGAGACCGCGCCCGGGGAAGTCGACCCGTGCGAGGAGCCAGGCCAGCGGCACGCCGATCACCATGCTCACCACGGTCGCCGCCGTGGCGCAGATCAGCGACAGCCGCAGCGCCTGCCACACCTCGGTACTGGTCAGCAGCTCCGGCATGCTCGCCCAGGGGGCCCGGATCAGCAGGGCGATCAGCGGCAGCACCAGGAAGGCGAGGCCGATCAGCGCGGGCACGAGCAGGGGCAGGGGAGCCCCGCCCCTCACCCGCGCGCTCCTGGACGGTGCGGTCACGGTGCGGTGAACCCGGCCCCGGTCAGCACCTTCCGGCCCTCGGCGGACCGCACCAGCTCGATGAACGCCCGGCCCACCTCGGCGTTGGGCGCATCCTTGAGCAGGGTGATCGGATAGTCGTTGACGGCGTCGGCGGCTTCGGGGAACTCCACGCCCTCCACCTTGTCACCGGCGGCCTTCACGTCGGTCTTGTAGACCAGGGCGGCGTCGGCCTCCTTGAGGACGACCTTGTTCAGCGCCGACTTCACGTCCTCCTCGTAGGAGACGGGCGTCAGCTTCAGCTTGCTCGCGTCCAGCGCCTTCTGGGCGGCGGCCCCGCACGGCACCGACTTGTCGCACAGGACGACCTTCAGGCCGGACCCGGTCAGGTCCTTCAGGGAGGCGATCTTGCCGGGGTTGCCCGGCAGGGTGGCGATCTCCAGCCGGTTGCGGACGAAGGTGGCCGGCGTCCCGGAGGCGGCGTCGGCGTCCGTGACGACCTTCATGGTCCTGGGGCTGGCGGAGGCGAACACGTCGGCGGGAGCGCCGCTGGTGATGCCCGCGGCGAGCGAGTCGCTGCCGCCGAAGTTGAAGACGACCTTGGTGCCGGGGTGCTGCTTCTCGAACTCCTTGCCCAGCTCGGTGAAGCTCTCGGTGAGCGAGGCCGCGGCGAAGACGTTGACCGTCCCGGAGAGCTTCTCCGAGCCGCCGGACTTCTCACCGGAGCCCGAGCCCGAGCCCGAGGCGGAATCGGAATCGGAATCGGCGGAGCAGGCACTCAGCGCCAGCAGCGCGGCGGCGGCCGCCCCCACCGCCTGCACGGTGCGACGGGTCCGGCGCGCGGAACGGGTCATCACGGCTCCACTCCCTCTGGTGCTGATGGTGCTGATGGTGCTGATGGTGCTGATCCGGCTGGGCCGGCTGCGCTTACGCCGATGATAATGCCGCAGATGCGACCCGGAAGTCTCCTGTCGCTTCGCATGAGCGGGCGCAACCCATCCCTGGCATGGCATGTGCGTTTGTACGGGAGGTCCGGCCGGGTACCGTCACACGGGACGTGACAGCCGTGAGCGCGTCCCGTCCTCCTCGCCGTCACCCGCGACGGCGCCGCTCAACCCCGGTCGACGTGCACGTTCGTCGACTTCACTCGGGCGGTGGCCTCCATCCCGACCTCCAGGCCCAGTTCCTCCACGGCCTCCCGGGTCAGCAGCGACACCAGCCGGTGCGGGCCGGCCTGGATCTCGACCTGTGCCGCCACGTCACCGAGTTTGATCGCGGTGACGATGCCGGGGAAGGCGTTGCGGACCGACGTGCAGGACGCCTCCTCCTCGCCGCTGCCGCTCTGGGCCAGCTCCACGGAGAACGCGGCCAGGTCCCTGCCGTCGATGAGCCGCTTGCCGCCCTCGTCGCGATGGGTCGTCACCCGCCCCGCGTCCGCCCACCGCCGCGCGGTGTCCGGACTGACGCCGAGCAGCCGGGCCGCCTGGCCGATCGTGTATGCCTGCATGGGCGCCAAGATAGGCGACCCGCGGTGTCGTGCTGCACGGTGCCCGCGGCGCGCGCACCATGGGACCGGGGCCGCTCGAGGAGGCCCGCGTTCCGGGAGGAGGCCCGCGTGCCGGAGCTGCCCGACGTCGAGGGATTCCGCGAGGTTCTCGCGTCCTGCGCGACGGGCAGGACCGTCCAGCGTGTCGACGTGCGCGACACCGGGGTCCTGCACGGAGTGAGCGCCCGGGGGCTGCGCGAGGCGCTGGAGGGCCGGCGCTTCACGCGGGCGGAACGGCACGGCAAGTGGCTGCTCGCCCGCACCGGCGGCCCCACCGTGCTGCTGCACTTCGGCATGACGGGCCTGCTGCTCTGCCGCCGCCCCGACGACCCCGCCCACCCGCACGACCGGGTCCTGTTCACGGTCTCCCGCGACCGCCAGCTCCGCTACCGCGACCAGCGCAAGCTCCGGGGCCTGTGGCTGGCCCACGACGAGTCCGACGTCGCCCGGCTCCTGGACCACCAGGGCCCGGACGCGCTGACGGTCGGCCGGGAGCACTTCGATGCCGCGCTCGGCGCACGGCGCGGCAGCGTCAAGACGGCGCTGACCGACCAGTCCGTCGTCGCCGGCCTCGGCAACCTGCTCGCCGACGAGATCCTGTGGCGCGCCCACCTGCACCCCACCCGCGCGGCGAGCGGCCTCGCCGAGTCCGACCGCCGCCGCCTCCACACGCACATGCGGCGCACCCTGCGCTCCGCCGTCCCCACGGGCCGCGTCCCGCCACGCGCCTCCTGGCTCACCGGCCACCGCGACACCCCGGACCCCACCTGCCCTCGCTGCGGCACCCACCTGCGCCACTCCCGGGTGGGCGGCCGCGGCACGGTGTGGTGCCCGCGCTGCCAGCGGTGACCAGGTGCCGACCGTCCGCGCGCCGGGGCGACTAGGATCCGGCCCATGGCCCTGACCATGAACGACGTGGAACGGTTCGAGGCGTCCAGGCCCCGTCTGGAGGCCATCGCCTACCGCCTCCTCGGCTCCGCGAGCGAGGCCGAGGACGCCGTGCAGGAGACGTTCCTGCGCTGGCAGGCCACCGACGTCGGCCGTGTCGAGGTCCCGGAGGCCTGGCTGACGAAGGTGCTCACCAACCTCTGCCTCAACCAGCTCACCTCGGCCCGCGCCCGGCGGGAGACCTACGTCGGACAGTGGCTGCCCGAGCCGCTGCTCGCCGGGGACCCGATGCTCGGCCCGGCCGACACGGCCGAACAGCGCGAGTCGGTCTCCTTCGCCGTACTCGCCCTGCTGGAGCGGCTGTCGCCGGGCGAGCGCGCGGTGTACGTCCTGCGCGAGGCGTTCGGCTACGGGCACCGGGAGATCGCCGGGATCCTCGGCCTCACCGAGGCCGCCAGCCAGCAGATCCTCCACCGCGCCAAGAAGCACGTCGCCGAGGGCAGGGCCCGTACCGAGGTCGACGAGGCGGCCGCCCGGCGGGTCGTCGAGGAGTTCCTCGCCGCGGCCACCAGCGGCCGTACCGAACCGCTCGTCCGCCTGCTCACCCAGGACGCCGTGTCGATCGGCGACGGCGGCGGGAAGGTCCCGGCGCGAGCCAAGGCGTTCGAGGGCGCCCGCGCGGTGGCGACGTTCATGCGGGGCCTGTTCAAGCCCGGCAAGGCCAAGCGTGCCCTGGCCGGCGGCACCGTCGGGGTCTACGCCGACACCGCGAACGGCGACCCCGCCGTGGTGGCGGTCGTGGACGGCCGGGTCATCGGCGTCATGTGCCTGGAGATCACCCCCGAGGGCATCGCCGGGTTCCGCAACCAGGTCAACCCCGACAAGCTCGAACGCGCCACCCGGCGCTGGGCCGCCACCGACCACGGAGAACCCCTGTTCAACGCCTTCTGACCACCGCCACGTGCATGTGACGTACGTCACACCCTGCTCCTGTCAGGAAACGGCGGGCCGCCCGGTTCAAGGGGCGGAGAGCTTCAGCCGCCGGAGAAGAGGAGCAGGGAAATGCAGCACCGCATCGTCGTCCTGGGCGCCGGATACACCGGAGCCATCGCCGCCGGGCGCCTCGCCAAGCGACTGCGCCGCGAGGATGTCGCCATCACCCTCGTCAACGCCGAGCCCGACTTCGTCGAACGGGTCCGCATGCACCAGCTCGCGGTCGGTCAGCAGCTCCGGCCCCGGTCGCTCGGCGAGATGTTCGCGGGCACCGGTGTAGAAGTGCGGCTCGGGAAGGTCAGCGGCGTGGACGTGGACCGCAGGACGGTCGCCGTCACGGACCCGGACCACCCGGGCGAGGAAAGGGAGCTGGCGTACGACACCCTCGTCTACGCCCTCGGCAGCGCCTGGAACCACCAGGGCGTGCCCGGCACCGTCGAGCACGCCCACGAGATCGCCGGCCGCCCGGGAGCGCTCCGGCTGCGCGAGCGGCTGGCCGGGCTGGACGCCGGAGAGTCCGTGGTCGTGGTCGGCGGCGGCCTGACCGGGCTGGAGGCGGCCACCGAGATCGCCGAGGCCCGCCCGGACCTCGACGTGTCGCTCGCCGCGCGCGGCGGTCTGGGCGACTGGCTCTCGCCCAAGGGCCGCCGCCACCTGCGCAAGGTCTTCGGCACCCTCGGCATCACGGCGTACGAGAACGCCGCGGTCACCGAAGTCGCGGCGGACCACGTCGCCACCGCCGACGGCGCCACCATCCCGGCCGCGGTCACCCTGTGGACGGCGGGCTTCGCCGTCCACCCCATCGCGCGGGCCACCACCCTGAACGTGACCGGCACGGGCCAGATCGTGGTCGACGGGACCATGCGCTCGGTCTCCCACCCGGACGTGTACGCCGTCGGCGACGCGGCCATGGCGGCCGGCCCCGGCGACAAGCCGCTGCGGATGTCCTGCGCCTCGGGCACCCCCACCGCCTGGCAGGCCGCCGACTCCATCGCGGCCCGCCTGACCGGCGGCAAGCTCCCGAACGCGCCGCTGCGCTACTTCAACCAGTGCATCTCGCTGGGCCGCCGGGAGGGCCTGATCCAGTACGTCACCGCCGACGACCGCGCCGTACCGGCCGCCCTGACCGGACGCTTCGCCGCCCTCTACAAGGAGCTGGTCTGCAGGGCCGCCGCCTGGGGCGTCGCCAACCCGACCCTCGGCGTACCGGCCCGGCGCCGTGCCGTCACGCGCGCGGAGGTCCGTCCCGCGGCGGTGTGACGGCGCGCGGGAACGCCTCGGCGAACGTGTCGCAGACGCCCTCGCCGGGCGGGACGGAGGGCCGGAGGGCCTGCCGCGCGGCCAACGCGTTCTTCGACGGCACGTCCGCCGGGTCCCCGCCCCGGGCCTGGACCGCCGGGCCCCGCTCGGCCTGATCAGCGCACGGGGAACCCGAACGCGTACCCCTGTTCCTCCAGCCACGGGAGCACGCGCCGCAGGGCCTCGACCGTCTGCGAACGGTCGCCGCCCGCGTCGTGGAACAGGAGCGTCGGCCCGTTGGCCAGCTCCCGCTCGACGGTCTCCACGATGGCGTCCGTGCCCGGCCGCTCGAAGTCCTTGGTGTCCACGTTCCAGCCCAGCGGGCGCATCCCGTGGGAGGCGGCGAGCTTTCGGCTGTAGGGGGTGAAGGCCCCGCCGGGAGCCCGGTAGTACATCGGCCGGACGCCGCCCGACGCCTTGATGATCATCTGCTCGGCGTCGAGGATCTCCTTCGACTGGTACGCCTCGGATTTCCGGTCCATGGCGGTGTCGTGCGACACCGAGTGGTCGCACAGCCGGTGTCCGGCCGCGACGACCTTCTTCACGAGGTCCGGGTGGGCCTGCGCCTGCGTCCCCGTCACGCAGAACGTGGCCTTCACCCCGTACTCCTCCAGCAGGTCGAGCACTTGAGGCGTCCACGCCGGGTCGGGGCCGTCGTCGATGGTGATGTTCACGCCGCGCGCCCCGGCGTCCGAGGCGTGCGCGATGGTCACGTCGACCGGCTTCACCGCACCGCCCGGCGCGGGGGACGCGGACGCCTTCGGCTCCGAACTGCCCACGGCATCGGCCTGCGCGGTCCACACCGAGGCACCGACGGCGAGCATCGTCACCCCGAGGGCGGCCCCGACCACCTTGCCGTACCAGCCCCGCCCGCCACTGTGCCGTGCCATGCCCGCCCCGCCTTCCCGCAGTTCACCGTCGAACCCCGGTAACCCGGGTCCACCTGGCAGGACGAGGAAAAGGGGACACGGGATCCGTCCGTTACAGATCACGGACAATCCAGGAGAAGTTCCTGGACAACTCCGCGGGGCGGGTGGCGGACGTAAGCATTTCGTCATCCGCCGAACGATGTGGGAAGGCCGCTCCATCCGTTGAATGGGAGCGATACGGAAGCGACGCGGCATTCTCCCCGGGAGGCGGACGGTATGGGACGTGGACGAGGTGCGAGGGTCAGGCCGTGGATGGGCGGCGTGCTGCTGGTGGCGGTCGCCGCGGCCGGCCTCGGGCTGTACTGGTTCCAGCCGTGGAAGCTGTGGCAGGACGAGACGGTCGACGAGGCGCTGCCCGCGACAGCGGACGTCTCGCGCGCCCCTGCCCGGGGGCCTTCGTCCGACAAGCCGGCGGCGCCCTCCGCCGCGGAGCCGGTCACCCTGGCGAGCGGCGACCTGATCAGCCACGAGCACGCGACCTCCGGCACCGTGAAACTCGTGCGGCTCGCCGACGGATCGCACGTGGTGCGCCTGGAGGACCTCGACACCAGCAACGGCCCCGACCTGCGCGTCCTGTTGACCGACGCCCCGGTCGAGGAGGGCCGGGACGGCTGGCACGTCTTCGACGACGGGAAGCACATCGGCCTGGGCAAGCTCAAGGGCAACAAGGGCAGCCAGAACTACACCGTGCCCACCGACATCGACCCGGCCGGCTACAGCAGCGTCAGCATCTGGTGCGACCGCTTCGACGTCTCCTTCGGCGCGGCGGAACTCGCCCGCGCCTGAGGCGGCGCCGTCACTCCCGCCGGCCGCCCGTCCACGGCGCGGTCGGCTGCAGTACCGCCTCGGTCAGGGCCCGGCTCCGCAGCCCCGTGATCCTCTGGTACCCGGGGTCGGCGACCATGCGGCTGAACGCGTCCCGGCTCGGGTAGCGGACGAGCAGCACGGCGTCCCACGCCTGCCCGTCCTCGGCGACCAGGGGCGTACCGCCGTCGCCTGCGTAGACCAGCTCGCCGCCGTACTGCCGCAAGAAGGGCGCGGCCCGGCGGGAGTACTCCTGGTACGCCTCGCGGCCGTCGGGCGCGAAGCGCAGCAGGTTGAGCATGACGAAGGGCTCGTCCGGGGCGTGTGCGCCCAGCGTGGCGAGTGCGGCTCCCGTGGGGTCGACGGCCATGAAGGTCTCCCTGTCTGCGGGGGCGGCGCGGACGGTGGTCCATCGGACCCGCCGCGCCGTCGGACGACGACAGCAGGGTAGGGGACGCGGCACGCTGTGCATACCACCTGGTCGGTATGGACCGGCTCGCTCTGCTGGGGCCGCCTGTGGAGTGATATGGATCATAGAAAAAACGCGGCCTACGCGGGCAACTGTGCTGGTTCGCCCCCTTCGTTCACGCATGGGGGCGACCATTCCGGCCGACGGGCGGGAAACTCCCTGTGTGCCCCGTCGGGCAGGTCATACGATCACCGGAGCGTCGCACCGCGTGAACACTCCGCGAGCGCGGCGCCCGTTACTCGCTTCCACCACCCGACCAGGGGTCCATGTGAAGATTCGCCGTGTTCTCGCGACCGCCGTCGCCGCCGCCGTGACCGCCCCGGTCGTCCTCCTGTCGTCGGCGCCCGCCTTCGCCGACGAGAAGCCCGCCGCGCAGACGCAGAAGGCGAAGCCCACGATCGAAGAGCTGAAGCAGGCGGTCGAACGCGCGCAGAAGGAGTACGACGCCGCCGTCATCGCGGTGAAGGACGCCAAGAAGTTCCTCAAGGAGGGCTTGGAGGAGGAGACCTACCCGACCAAGGCCGCGCTCATCGAGGCCGAGAAGGCCGCCGAGGAAGCCGCCGAGGTCAAGGCCGAGGCCGACCAGGCCGTGGTGGACGCCCAGGCCGAGCTGGACGCCGCCACCACCGACGAGGACAAGGCGGCGGCGCAGACCGCCCTGGACGAGGCGAAGACCGCCGCCACGGAGGCCGCCGAGGCCAAGACCGCCGCCGACACCGCGCACACCGAGGCGCAGGACGCCCACGACGACGAGCGCGTCGCCCAGGCCCGCAAGATCGAACTCCTCAAGAAGGCGCGGGACGAGGCCAAGACGAAGCTGGACGACGCGGAGAAGGCGCTCTCCGACGCCGAGGACGCCGAGGAGGGCGAGGAAGGCGAGGAGCCGGCCGGTGAGTGCGTCGCCGCGCCCGAACTCACCGCCGTCGTCAGCGGACTGCCGGACAAGGTCGTCGGCGGCACCACGGAGACCTTCACGCTCCGCGTCTCCAACGGCACCGGCGGCACGTTGGACGAGGTGTACCCCTTCGCGTCCGCCCACGGCTTCGACACCAAGGGCTACAAGGAGCTGGACTCCTACCTCGACCTGGAGTGGTCGACCGCCGCCAACCCGCAGTGGCGCGACGCCGAGCTGCTGGGCGGCACCTCCATCGGCTCCCTCAAGGCGAACGCCTCGGTCGACGTCAAGCTGCGGCTGAAGGTCGACGCGGACGTCCTCGCCGGGCAGGGCGCGGTCTACGTCACCGCCGACTACCTCAACGACGACGGCTCCTGCGGCGGTTACCCGGAACTGGACGACCACGCCTTCCAGATCCTGCCCAAGGGCGCCGACGACGCCGGCGACCCGGGCAAGCCCGAGGACCCGAAGGACGAGCCGGCCCCCAACAGCCCCACCGGACAGGGCGGCACCTCCACCACCCCGGTGAACACGTCCAGCACCACCACCGGCGCCCTCGCCCAGACCGGTTCGAACGACGCCCTGCCGAAGATCGCCCTGGCGGGCGGCGCGGCACTCGTCCTCGGCGCCGGCGCGGTGGTCGTCGCCCGCCGCCGCAACCAGAGCACCGGCGCCTGACGGACAGACACGCCACGACACGACCGGGCCCGGCCCCCCGAAGGGGACCGGGCCCGGCCCGTCGGGTCAGCCGGTCCAGGCGCGGCCCCGTACGTCCCCCACGACGCGCGTGATCGTGACGGTGACGACGCAGCCTCCCGGAGCTTGCTGGTTCACGGCCGTCAGGGCGCGGGCGCGGACCGCGCGGGCCGTGTCGAGGGCGCGGCGGCCCTCGGCGAGGACGCAGCGGACCTCGACGTGCCAGACGCCGCTGTCACGCGCGTACCGGGCGCGGACGCCGGCGCCCGGAGCCGGAGCGGCGGTGCCGGAAACGCGCTGGGTGTGGGCCGTGTGGGCCGCGTCGGCCAGTGAGCGGCCGAGGCCCGGCTGGAGTCCGGCCACTCCGGGGACCGACAGCGCCGCGTGGGCGACCGCGCGTTCCACGCCCCTCGCGTCGACGGCGGTCACGTCGCCACCCCGGACCCCGAGGCACCCGTCGGGTGCGGACGCTCCCACTCGGCCGAGACCCGCAGGTCGATCGCATCGACGGCGAGGCCCAGCTCGTGGGCCGCCGCGTCGGCCACGGCTCGTCGCACCTGTTCCGTCCTGCCGGGCAAGGGCTGGTCGAGCGTGACGGAAAGGGTCATGGCGACGGTCACCCGGTCCTCCGTCCCCGCGGCGCCCGGGGTCAGCCGGCAGCTGGCGGCCAGCACGCCCGGAACCCTTCCGGCGGCGCGGCGAAGGACGCCGGCCGCGGTGGTCTCCGCGATGCGCAGTTCTCCGGTCGGGTCGTCCAGGGGGAGCAGCCGCCCGAGCCGTACCTCCGCGCGTACGGCGGCGACGATTCTCTCCACGAGGGCGCGGGCGCTCGGCCCCCGGGTGTGCAGCGCGTCGGTGGCGCGGTCCAGGGCCGCCAGTCCTTCGACGGCGTCCCGGCAGTACACGCACCCGTCCGTGTGGGCGTCGCCCTGATCGCGGCCGGTGCGCGCCCGCTCCCACACGTCGCTCAGCAGGCGGGCGCACGGCAGTCGCTCGTCGGCCGGGAACCGTACCTCGCCGGTGTTCCCGTGACCCGGGCCGGTCCGGCCGGACGAGGAGGTGGCGGTGGGGTGGTCTAGCGCCATGGGGCCATCTCCTTCGTGAGCGTGCGCCGAGCCCGGAAGAGTTTGCCGCGTACGGTCTGTTCACTCACCCCCAGCACCTGCGCGATCTCCTCGTAGTGGAGTTCGTGCAGCTCCCTGAGGATCCAGCAGGCGCGTTGGCCGGCGGGCAGGCCCCCCAGCGCGCGGGACAGTGCGGCAGCCGCCGCGGCGTTCTCGGCGCTGCGTTCCGGTTCGCCCGTCGCGTCGTGGGCCGAGGGCTCGGCGACGGAGTCCAGGGGCAGGGAGGGCGTGCGCCCGCGGAGGAGATTGAGGCAGCGGTTGGTGACGATGCGGTACATCCACGTGTGGAAGGCGGCGTCCCCCCGGAACTCGGGAAGGCGCCTCCAGGCACTGGCGAAGGCATCCTGCACGACCTCCTCGGCGTCCGGGAGGCTGCCCAGCATGTGACAGGCCAGCGCGAGCAGCCGGGCGGTGTGCCGGTGCACGAGCACCGCGAACGCGTCCTCGTCGGCTTCGGAGGCGCGGACGGCGAGGACCCGGTCGTCCGCTTCGTCGAGATCGCTCCCCACATCCACTGTCCGCTTCCGCTTCCCACGTGACGCGGTCGCGCGCGTCCTGCTACGAGCCCAGGATACGTGAGCCAGATCACAGAAAAGTGTGACGATTTAGCCCGGTTCGTGTCGAACTCTATGAAGGGCGCCGACCAGGTGCCCCCGAACCGCAGCTTCCAGCTCGCAGCTCGCAGCTCGCAGCTCGCAGCTCAGGAGGACGTCATGACGCAGACGACGTACAGCCCGGCCTCGGACCGCGCCAGGCCGACGCCGGGAACCATGCCGCAGCACGACCCCAAGCGGGACGTCCATGCGCCGGAGGACGAGAAGCGGACCGGCGGCGCCGGCTCGGAGCCCGGGGGACGGACCACGATCGCGGACGTCGTGGCGGCGAAGATCGCCGGGATGGCGGCCCGCGAGGTTCCCGGCATCCACCACCTCGGTTCCGGCATGACGCGCGCCCTCGGGGGTGTCCGCGACCGTATGCCCGGCGGCGGGACGAGCGTCACCCGGGGCGTGAGCGTCGAGGTCGGGGAACGCCAGGTGGCGGTGGACCTGGACGTGGTCACCGACTACGGCTACCCCATAGCCGAGGTCGCGGCGGAGACGCGCGCCGAAGTGATCGCGACGCTGGAGCGCATGACCGGCCTGGAGGTGGTGGAGGTGAACATCGACGTCAACGACGTCGCCCTGCCGGGGGCGGATGAAGAGGACGAGGACGAGCGCGACCGCGACCGGCAGCGGGTCGACTGACTCGCCCCGTCCCGCCCCTCCCGAGGGGGAGCCGCACACGAGATGGGGAACGAGCCATGAACACCACCACGGCGGGGCTCCTGACCGGCCTCGCACTCGGCTTCGCCGGATACTTCGGCGGGTTCGCGGCGTTCGTGGTGGTCGCCGCCCTGGGTCTGGCCGGTCTGGTCGTCGGCCACCTGGCGGGCCGCGAGATTGCACCTCTCCGATGTCGTGCGCTCGCGCCAAGGCCGCGAGGGCCGTGGGCGCCGGGAGGGCTTCGAAGCGAACAGGGCGCCCCGCGAGCCCGGCCACCGGACCGGGAACGGGCACACGCGGCGAGTGCGGTGATGCCTCATCGTGAGACACCCTGAAGCACCGTGGGACCGGCACCGGCGACGCGCGCACACTCCGTCGGGCCGGTCTCGTCTACCGCCCTTCTTCCTCGTACTCGCCCTCGTCCTCGTACTCGCCCTCGTACTCGCCCTCGTCCTCGTCGTCGTACTCCTCTTCTTCCTCTTCTTCCTCGTCCCCGTCGTCCCCGTCGTCCTCAAGACCTTCCTCGTGCGAGCGGACCACTTCGCCGTCGCGGATCTCACCGCGCCAGCCCTCCAGTTCCTCGTCGTCGGAGAGCGTGGCGTACCGCAGGAAGTGCTTGAGGTCGAGGCGCAGGCGACGTCCTTGCGTGCGCCAGATGTTGCCGGTCTTCTCGAAGAAGCCGGACGGGTAGTACTCGACCACGGCGACGACGCGCGTGAGGTCGGGAGTCAGTTCGTGGAAGCTGACGGCGCCGCGGGTGGTGCCCTTGCCGCCTTCGGAGTTCCAGACGATGCGTTCGTCGGGGACCTGCTCCTGGACGGTGGCCTTCCAACTGCGGTTGGAAAAGGCGATCTTGGCCTTCCAGTCGCTCTCGACCTCGTCCGACTGCGAGACGCTCTGGACACCCTTGGTGAAGGAGCTGAACTCCTCGAGCTGGGTCCAGCGGTCGTACACGGTGCGCACCGGCTTGCCGACGTCGATCACCTCGACGATGTTCGTGACCTTGACGCTCCCCGCCTTGCCGCCACCGCCGAAGACGCCCTTCACGGTGTCGACCACCTTGTCCTTCACGTCCCCCGCCTTCTCGCCGAGGAACGCCTTGACCGGCGACTCCCCTTCGCCGAGTACGCGTTTGCCGACGTCGAGCAACGTGCTGTTGCCGTCGCCGACGTCCCCCAGGCCCTGCGCGAGGCCGCTGATCTTCTC
This sequence comes from Streptomyces sp. NPDC058985, assembly GCF_042740985.1. Taxonomy (NCBI): domain Bacteria; kingdom Bacillati; phylum Actinomycetota; class Actinomycetes; order Kitasatosporales; family Streptomycetaceae; genus Streptomyces; species Streptomyces sp. NPDC058985. Next base: position 27,170 of record NZ_JBHYJX010000014.1, read on the forward strand.
CCCGGCCTTGTCCGCCATCCGCTGCCCCTTCGCCGAGGCGAACGCGGCCAGCTGCTCCTTGAGCTGGTCCATGCCGGAGGTGCCGGCCGGCGTGGACTTCTCCTCCGTCCTGGCCATGGCCTACCTCCTACGGCTGCCGCGGGTGGATGCCTTGCCGGCGGAGGCCTTCTTCTTCCCGGCGGGCGCCTTCTTGGCGGGGGCCTTCTTCGCCGGAGCCTTCTTCGCCGGAGCGGTCCTGGACGCGGACTTCTTCGCGGGGCTCTTTCCCGCCCGGCTCCGACGCGGCGGCGCCGCCTCTGCCTCCTCCTCGTCCTCCTCGTCCTCCTCGTCCTCCTGGTCCTCCTGGTCCTCCTGGTCCTCCTGGTCCTCGTCATCGGGTTGGCCCAGGAGGGTTTCGGTGCGCTCCTGCAGCGAGGTGGCCAGCGCGCCCAAGCGGCGGTCGGCGGTCGCGGACAGCGCGGTGCGGGCGGAGTCCATCAGCTCGCCGCGGACCTGATCCAGCAACTGCGCGGTCTGCGGGTTCTCGGACGCCTTGCTCAGCGCCCGAGTCATCAACTCTCTGGGACTCAGCAGCCCTTGGCCGGCGAGTGCGGAGGCGACCCCGATGGCGAGTTTGCCCTTCTTGGTACGGCCCAGGGCGTATCCGGTCGCGAGGGCCGCGACGAGAGTGGCTTGCGTTTCGGTTTCCATGAATGGCCTCAAGTGCGGTCAGCGGTATAAGGCGCGCCCCGGCTCAGCGGCGGCGGCCACCCCTCCCTTCCACCCTCCTCTCACCCGCGCGGGCCCGCATCTCCCAAGAGATCCGGAACGCACCGCGGGCACCGCGAGGGGGCCGCGTGGTAGCGTCCGGTCGTATACAAGGTGTATGCGAGAGCTGGGGGCTGCCGTGACGTCCGGTCGGGAGAAGGCGTACGCGTATCTCAAGGACACGGTGCTGACGGATCCCGGGATGCAGGGCGCCTTCCTGTCCGAGCAGGAGCTGGCGGACCGGATCGGCGTCTCCCGCACGCCCATCCGGGAAGCCCTGTTGCAGCTCGCGGCCGAGGACCTGGTCGAGCTGGTGCCGAAGCGGGGCGCCCGGGTCTCCCCCCTGACGGGACGGGAGATCCGCGAGCTGATGGAGCTGCGGGGCATCGTCGAGCGGTACGCCGCCCAGGAGCTGGTCTCGGGCGGCGGAGCGCCGGTGGCGGAGCTGCGGTCCCTGCTGGAACGGCAGCGCGGGCTCACCGGTGCCGACCAGGCCAGGGAGTTCATCGCCGTGGACCACTGCTTCCACGCGGCCCTGGTGTCCGCCGTCGGCAACACCCTCCTCGACCGGCATTACGAGGGCCTGCGCAGCCGCCAGGTCCGTGCCGGGGTCGCCGCCCTCTTCAGCAGGCAGGGGCGCCAGGAAGCGGTGCTCGGGGAGCACGAGGCGATCCTGGACGCCCTGGAGGCCGGTGACGCGCAGGCCGCGTGGGCGGCCATCGACCATCATCTGGAGTCGACGCTCAAGGTTTTGCTGGAGGGTTGAGGAGCGCGCGGCATCCGCGTGCCCCGCGCTCCTCGACCGCTACCGAAGCCGAAGCCCCCCCCCCCGGCGCGGCCGGGGGGAAGGCGTTCACCGCCCCCACACCTCCGGACGCCGGTTCTCCAGCACGGAGATCCGCTGCCGGACCGCGGCGACCTCGTCCACGTCGAGGTCGGCCACCAGCAGCTCGGGCCCGGCGCCCAGCGCGTGCCGTACGGTCCCGTCGGGTCCGACGACGCGACTGTGCCCGATCCCGGTCGGCGCGGAGCCCGGTCCCGCGCCCGTGCCGGGGTCGGCCTGGTCCACGGCGGCCAGCCACACGGTGGCGTCCAGCGCCCGGGCCCGCGCCAGCAGCTCCCACTGCTCCAGTTTGCCCGGCCCGGCCCCCCAGGACGCGCCCAGCAGCGTGGCGACGGCACCGGCGTCGGCGTGCGCCCGGAACAGCTCCGGGAAACGGATGTCGTAGCAGGTGGCGAGCCCCAGCCGTACGCCGTCCACGTCGATGACCGTCGGGGACGGGCCCGCGGCGACCGTGTCGGACTCATGGAACCCGAAGGCGTCGTACAGATGGATCTTGTCGTAGGAGGCCTCGACCCCGGCCCCGGTGGCGATCAGGGTGTTGGCCACCCGCCCCCCGGTGGCCGGGGTGAACATGCCGGCCACGACGACCGTGCCGGTGGCGGCGGCGATCCGCCGGACGCCGTCGGCCCACGGCCCGTCCAGCGGCTCGGCGAGCGGTGCCAGCGGGGTGCCGAAGCAGGCCATCGTCGCCTCCGGGAAGACGACGACACGGGCTCCGGCGTCCGCGGCGCGCCGGGTCCATTCCTCGACGAGCAGGAGATTCTTCTCGGGGTCGGGGCCGGTGGTGAGCTGGCTCAGGGCGATGCGCACGGTGCGTCCTCCTCAGAGGCGGGTAGGGACGGTGTCCGCCTTCGGCGCGGCGAGGGCGGCGTCCTCGTCGAGGGCGGCGTCGGGGTCGCGCCCCAGCCGGACGCCGACGAGGGTGACGGCCGAGGCGAGGGCGATGTACACGGCCAGCGGCGCCCACGTGCCGTACACGCTCAGCAGGCTGGTGAACAGCAGCGGGGCGACGGCGCCGCCGATGATCCCGGCCAGGGTGTAGGCCAGGGACGAGCCGGTCGAGCGCAGGTGGGGTGCGAACTGCTCGGTGATGAAGGCGGCCTGCGGGCCGTACAGGCAGCAGTGGATCACCAGGCCCACGACGACCCCCGTGGCGAGCGGCAGCCAGGTGCCGCCGCTGATCATCGGGAAGAACACGAAGGGCCATACACCGGCGGCCACCGTGGCGACGCCGTACAGCAGACGGCGGTTGACCCGGTCGGAGAGCGCGCCGGCCAGCGGCATGAGGAAGACCTGGATCGAGGAGCCGATGAGCACGGCCGCGAGGGCGGAGCCGCGTGACATGCCCAGTTCCTCGGTGGCGTACGTGAGGACGAAGACGGTGAACATGGCGTACAGCACGTCGGGGCCGACGCGGCACAGGATCGCGGCGAGCAGGGCGCGGGGCTGGGTGGTGAAGACCTCGCGGACCGGCGCCTGGGGCCGGGACTGCTCGGCCTCCATCGCCTTGAACACCGGGGTCTCCTCCAGCTTCGCCCGGATCCACAGCCCGAACGCGACGAGGACGCCCGAGAACAGGAACGCCACGCGCCAGCCCCACGACTCGAACTGCGCCTCGGTCAGCAGCGCGCCGAGGGCCGCCAGCACACCGTTGGCCAGCAGGTTTCCGGCCGGTGGGCCGACCTGGGCGGCGGAGGCGTAGAAGCCGCGGCGGCGCGGATCCCCGAACTCGCTGGACAGCAGTACGGCACCGCCCCACTCGCCGCCGACGCCGACGCCCTGCGCGAAGCGCAGCACGACCAGGGCGATCGGGGCGGCCACGCCGGCCGTCGAGTACGCGGGCAGGACGCCGATCAGGAACGTCGCCGCCCCGATGAGCACCAGCGTGGCGATCAGCACCTTCTTGCGGCCGATCACGTCACCGAGCCGGCCGAAGACGAACCCGCCCAGCGGGCGTGACACGTAGCCGACCGCGTAGGTGGAGAACGCCAGGAGCGTGCCGGTGAGCGGGTCCTCCGAGGGGAAGAATAGATCGCCGAAGACCAGGGCGGCCGCCGCGGAGTAGACGGCGAAGTCGTACCACTCCAGCGCCGTGCCGGTCAGGCTCGCGACGAAGGCCCGGCGCACGCCGGAGTGGAGCGCGGGCGGCGAGGTGCCGTCCTTCGTGTCGTCCTTCGGGGTGTCGCGCATGGTTCCCATCCTCGCTCGGGGACGTCGGGGGACATCGACCTCTCGGCATACTTCTTGTATACAGGTCGTATGCGCAACCCTTTGCGCGAGAGATTCACCGCGGACCCGAACTCTGGGAGTGCCCTCATGGCCGTGCTGCTGACCTTCGAACTGCCCGACGGATCGACGCGCGAGGTCGACGTCGTCCAGGTCCTCAACGCCGGGTACGCCGGACGCAGCCAGGAGGACGTCGCCGCACACGTCGCGGAACTGGCCGAGCTGGGCGTGCCCGGCCCGTCCGTGACGCCCGCCCTCTACCCCGTCTCCCCCTACCTCGCCCAGCAGACCGACCGGGTCCAGGCACAGCACGGGCACACCTCCGGCGAGGCGGAGTGGGCGCTGGTCGTGGCGGACGACGGGGAGCTGCTGCTGACCGCAGCCTGCGACCACACCGACCGCGACCTGGAGGTGCACGGCGTGGCCTGGAGCAAGAACGCCGGCCCCGACGTCCTGGCCCGCCGGGCCTGGCGCCTGGCCGACGTGGAGTCCCGCCTCGACGACCTCACCCTGCGCGCCTGGGTCACCCACGGCGACACGTCGACGCAGATCCAGCACGGCACCCTGGCGGAACTCCTCGCCCCCGCCTACTGGATCGACGTCCTGCGCGCACGCGGCGGGCTCACGCCCGGCACCGTCCTGATCTCCGGCACCATCCCCATGACCCCCGGCGTCGACCAGTTCGCCGACGGCTGGAGTGTGGAGCTGGCCGACCCCGCGACCGGGGACACGATCCGCCTGCAGTACGACGTCCAGCCCATGCCGGCACCCATCGGCTGAGCGCGCCGGCCCCGCGTCACGGACCGCGCCGCGTGGCGGCCGGCTGGAGGAGCTGGTCGACGGGTGCGTAGTCGTCGGTGAGCGGCCGGGCGTCGCCGGTCCAGGCGGCGAGCCGGTCACCACCGGCGATCTTCCAGCCGGTCCGCCGGGCGTCGAGCGCCCGCTGCGTGGCGCGCAGGTCGACGGGCCGGTCGGAGGCGAGCACGACCAGGTTGCCGCCGTCGGGCCCGGTGCCCGGGCCGAGGCCGATGTCGACGGGTTCGCCGACGAGGGCGACGTGCTCGAAGACCTCGCCGAGGGTGGCGACTTCGGCACGCGCGAAGTCCAGCCCCCCGTGGTCGATGAGGTTGGCGACGTACAGCCCGCCCTCCCTCAGCACCCGCCGTACGTCGGTCAGCGCCTCCACCGTGGTGAGGTGCCACGGCACGCTGACGCCCCCGAAGGCGTCGCCGACGACGAGGTCCCGACTGCCGGCGTCCAGGCGCCGCAGACCGAGCCGCCCGTCCTCGACCCGCACGTCGACACCGGCGGCCGACCCGAGACCGAGCCGCTCCCGGTCGATCCGTACGACACCGCTGTCGATCTCGGACACCAGGCTGCGCGTCCCGGGCCGCGTGGCGGCGAGGTACCGGGGAAGGGTGAGCCCGCCACCGCCCAGGTGATGGGCGGCGAGCGGCTCGCCCTTGGGGAACGCGGAGTCGACCGCGGACGCGATGGCGCGCACGTACGCGAACTCCAGGAACGTCGGGTCGTCGACGTCGACGTAGGAGTGCCGCACACCGTCGAGGACCAGCGTGCGCCCGCCGTCCCGCTCGGGATCCGCGACCACCCGCGCGCAGTGGTAGCGGGTCTCGGCGTCGCAGCCACCGGGCGCGACCGCGGTGGCGAGGCCCCCGGCGACGATCACGAGGGCCAGGGCGGGCGCGCCACGCCACCCGCGCGTGCGCCACTCGACCACCGCGGATCCGGCCACCAGCAGTGTGCCGAGTCCGATCAGGATGCCGCTGACCGGCAACCGCGACACGAGGACGAAGCCGGTGAGGACGGTCCCGAAGATGGCCCCGACGGTGCCGACGCCGGACAGCCGTCCGACGACCGTCCCGGTCTCGGCGAGGCTGGTGAGCCGCAGCTTCGTCACCATCGGCGTCACCGCGGACAGCAGCGCCCCCGGCACGAGGATGGTCAGCGACGCGATGAACAACAGCGCCGTCGGCGCCCACTCCGCGGTGGTGCGCAGCACGGCGGGGGTGAGCCCCACGACCGCCCCCGACACCCCGAGCGAGGGCCCGAGAAGCCGTCGGGGATCGACCTGGTCGGCGATCTTTCCCCCGAGCCACGACCCGACGGCGATCGCCGTGAGGGCGATACCGATCACCATGGTGCTGGTCTCGAGCGTCAGCCCGAGATACGGAGCCAGCAGCCGCAGAGCAACGATCTCGACCACCAGCACGGCGGCCGACGACCCGAACACGAGCGCGACGGCGGCACGGGCCCCCAACCCACGCACACACGCTTTGCCTTCGGCGACGACTGAGGGCGACGAATCGGTCACGGGCGACATCTTCCCACGCGCCGCACCGCGGCGCGGCGGACGATTACCGAACTCGCTTTCCCGGCCGGGGATTCGGGCACTCGCGCCGCCGCACTCGGCTCAGCCGACCGGAGCGGTGCTCCTGAACTGATGAAAGGCTCCTTCATAGCCGAACTCCGGCGCCTGATACGGAACCCACCAACTGGTCAGGCCCCAGATCCCCAAGGCAGCCACGCCGGCGGCGACCACCGCGGCGAGCCACGGCCGACGGAACCGGCGCAGGGTGAGCACCCAGAAGACGAATGGCACCAGAGCGCCCCCGGCGGTGATGAGCGGCAAGTCGATGTAGAGCACGCTCAGGTCCCGGTGGCTCCCGGCGAACCCGCCGTCTATGTTGACCCGCGCCCTGGGAGCCCAGGCCAGCACCGTCGCGGCGGCGCCGAGACCGGCCACGAGGAAACCGGCGAGGCCCTTGATCTCTTCCTTCACGTCGAGTCGGACGCCACGCCTCCGCGCACGGTTCCCAGCCGGCCGAGCTCCTGCCCTCCGCAGCCGGCTCACTCCCGCGGCCTGGGGCTCATCCCGGCGAAGGCCGCGCGCAGGACGCGGTCGATGTAGGCGTCGGTAAGCGGCTGTTGAGTGACCAGCAGCCGGAAATACAGGGGACCCGACAGGAGGTCCATGGCCACGTCCAGATCGAAGCCGGGATCGATCTCCCCCTGGTCCCTGGCGGCTCGCAAGCGGGCGAGGGTGTCGGCGGTCTGCGGCTCGATGAAGCGCTCGTTCAGAGCGGCCGCGACCGCCGGGTCGTGCTGGGCCTCGCCGATGAGGTCCTGGTAGAGCGGCCCCCACGGCGGGCGGCCGAGCAGGCCGGCGGCTCTGGTCATCACTTCGCGCAGGTCCGCGACGACATCGCCGGTGTCGGGGTGGGTGAGGCCGGACTCGTTGAGGCTGAGAACCGCGTCGAGGAACAGCAGCCCCCGGGAAGGCCAGCGGCGGTAGATCGTGTGCTTGCCGACGCCCGCGCGGGCCGCGACCGCCTCGATGCTGAGCTTGGCGTACCCCGTTTCCTGGGCCAGCTCCAGCGTGCAGCGCATGATCGCTTCGGTGAGGTCGGCGGCGCGGGCGGCACGGCGGTCGGTCATGTCTGAACGGTACAGCACGGCACGTGCCGTGTTGACACCCGGGCGGTCCGCATCCATGCTGACGCGGAACGGCACGGCCCGTGCCGTGTCGTTCCATTCCGTGCTGCCCCTGGGTCGCGGTGCCAGCCGCTCTCTCCACGACGCGAAGGACTTCCTCATGTCTCAACCCGCAACGCCCGCCGACGCACTCGGCGCCGGCAACGTACTGCGTCTGGACGCAGTCACCAAGCACTACGAGTCACCGGGCGGCCTGGTGCGGGCGCTCGACGGCGTTTCCCTGGCCCTGGACGGCGGTTCGTTCACCGCGGTGATGGGCCCTTCCGGGTCGGGCAAGAGCACGTTGCTGCAATGCGCCGCCGGGCTCGACAGCCCCAGCTCCGGACGGGTGTTCGTGGACGGTACGGAGATGAGCGGTGGCTCCGAGGCCCAGCTCACCACGTTCCGCCGGGGCCGGATCGGCTTCGTCTTCCAGCACTTCAACCTGCTGCCCACGCTGACCGTCCTGCAGAACACCACGCTGCCGCTGCGGTTGGCCGGAAAGCGCGTCAACCGTGCGCAGGCCGTGGAAACCCTGGACCGTGTCGGGCTGGGGGACCGCCTCGACCATCTGCCCTCGCAGTTGTCCGGCGGGCAGCAGCAACGGGTGGCGATCGCCCGGGCGCTGGTCGCCGGGCCACGGGTGGTGTTCGCCGACGAACCCACCGGCGCGCTGGACACCCGCAGCGCGCGCGAGGTGCTGGCACTCCTCCAGGAAGCGGTACGCATCGACGGCCGGACCCTGGTGATGGTGACCCACGACCCGGTCGCCGCCGCCCACGCCGACCAGGTCCTCTTCCTGGCCGACGGCCGGCTCGTCGGGCGGCAGGACCGGCCGACCGCCGTGGCGGTCGCCGACACGATGACCCGGCTCACCGACCAGGTCGCCGCCGACCGTCGCGTCAGCGAAGGGGTGTGAGGGCGTTGCTCTGGTTGGCCTGGGCCTCCCTGCGACGCAGGGCAGGGTCCTTCGCGGGCAGTTTCCTGGTGCTGTTCTTCGGCGCCGCGATGGTCATGTCGTTCGCCTCGATGCTGGACACCAGCCGTGGCACCGGCGTGGACGCGACCAGTGCCGAGACGCTGACGACCATGGGCGGTGTGGTCGGCGGCTGGGGCATGTGCCTGGTCGTGTTCGCGGTGATCTCCACGCTGGGGTTGTCGGTGCGGCAGCGCGCGGCCGAGACGGCCCTGCTCAAGAGCGCCGGAGCCACCCCGGCACAGATCACGCGGATGATCGTGGGCGAGGCGGCACTGGTCTCGGTCGCCGCCGCGGTGCTCGCGGTGGGCCCGTCCTACCTGTTGGGCCGGTCTCTGCTCGGCCTGCTGACGGACACCGGCCAGGTCGGCGCCGGCACCGCCTTCGCCTTCGGCACGATCGCGTTGCTCGTCGGCTTCGGGATCACCGTACTGTCCGCGGTGATCGGCGCACTGTGGACGGCCCGCCACGCCACGGGGAGGAGCGTCGCGGCGTCCCTGGCGGACGCCGATCTGGGCCGTATGACCTGGAAGCGGCTCGTCCCGGCGGGCGTTCTGCTGGCCGGCGGCCTCTACCTGGGCGTGCTGACCGTCACGGCGTTCCGGGACAAGGGCACGGACGCCATGCCGATCGCCGCGCAGGCGTCCATCGTGACCTCCATGGGCCTGGCCGTCCTGGCTCCCGGTCTGGTCCGCGCCGCCACCGCGCTGACCGGCCGCGTGCTACGGGGTCGCGGAGTGTCCGGCTACCTGACGGTGCAGCACCTGAGGCAGCGCACCAGCCAGGCGGCCGGCGCGCTCATGCCGATCATCGTGTTCACCGGCATCGGCACCGGCGTCCTCTACCTCCAGCTCATCGAGGACCGTGCCGTCGCCGCCTCCGGCCAACTGCGCAGCGTCGAACAACAAAGCATCCAGACGCTCAACCTCGTCGTGATCGGCATGATCATCGTGTTCGCCTGCATCATGCTGATCAACACCCTGGTGGCCTCGACCACCTACCGGCGCGGTGAGTTCGGCCGACTGCGGCTCGCCGGCGCGACACCTCGCCAGGTACTGCGGATGGTCCGTACCGAGTCCCTGCTGATCGTGGCGACCGGCACGGTCCTGGGCACCCTGGCCGGCTCGGTCACGGTGCTTCCGTACAGCGTGGTCCGCACGGACCGCTGGATCCCCGACCTGCCCGTCTGGATCCTGCTCGGCATCATCACCATCGCGGTCACCGCGACTCTGGGCGCCGCGCTGGGCACCGCACGCCGGATGCTGCGGACCCCGGCCGTGGACGTGGTGGCACTCTGACGGCTGTGTGACGTAGGAGCGCGGCACGGCAGGAGGAGGCGGTCGACCACCCCGGGCTACGGCGAGGCTGTCCTCGTGGACCTTCGGGAGAGCGGCCGGCTGAGCAGGTGGGCCGCTCCGGCCCGCCCAGGCGACGCTCCGGCTCAGGTGCGCCGGCCGGCAAGCCGGAACACGAACCAGGTGATGCCGAGGATGAGGTCGGCCGCGGCCCACAGAGCGATGGCGAGTCCCACACCGATGGCGGTTCCGACGTCGCTCGCGTCCTCGCACAGAGCGAGATCGTCGCCTGTCCGGCCCCGGCACTCCGCCGGTGCTCCGCTGCCGCTCGCCGCGCCCGAGACCACCCAGATCAGGAACAGGATCTGAACGGCCAGGAAGACCCAGAGAAAGACACGGCGCCGCTTCTTCGGCGCGGGGCCGGGCTGGACTTGCTGAGGGCTCCCCGGTGGTGAACCCGGTGGCGACACCGGCCGGCCGTTCGACGGCAGCCTCGCCACCTGCCTGCGCGCCCCGCCCCCGCACGACACCGCGCAGGGGCGGCTCGCCGAAGGGCCGCCGGACCGCCGGACCGTCACGACAGCATCAGTGACACCGGGTAGATCTCGTCGGCGGTGTGACCGGCCCGCTCATGGGTCCGCTGGACCGCTTCCGCCGAGGGCCCTTCGGACAGGCACCACACGGTGCCGGAATCCGGGTCGGCCCATGCCTGCTCGAAGTGCACGCCTTCGTCGCCCTCCACCGCCAGGTCGGCCCTGTGGGCGGCCAGGAACTGATCGCTCGTGATCCCCTTCATGCCGTGGTGCACGTCCATGAACTTCGTCATCGCTCCCACTCCTCCGGTCCCGTGACGGCACCGGGAACCGGCACCGCCGGCCCTGCCCCCTCCTTCCATGCTGCACCTGCGGGTCGAGACGGGCGACTCGCAGGTGCAGGCGACCGGGTTCCAGGGACCGCCCCCGCGCAGTCCCCGGCCTCAGTCCTCGCCCTCTCCTTCGTCGTCACCCTCGAAGAAGTCACCGACCTCGTCGACGACTTCCGCGGCGACCATGCCACCGGCCACGCCGACCGCGAGCCCGGCCGCTCCGGCTGCGACGGCCGCGCCCGTACCGGGACCCGAGCGATGGTGGCCGTCGTGGTGATGACCGCTGTGCCCGTCGTGCCCGTGGTGCCCGTGGTCGGTGAACGGGGCGCCGTGTCCGTACGCGGCCCCGGCCCCGTACGTCGCGCGGTGCTCGACGAGCCGCCGAACCCAGCCGTCCACCTCGGCCGGCCAGTCGCGGACGTCGTGGTGGCCCAGGGCGAAGCGGGTGACGGCGTCCTGGCCGGAGGAGAGGAACCCGCCGCGCTTGTCGGCCTCCAGGACCACTTCGAGCCCGCCGGGCCCGGTCAGGAAGGTCACTTCGACCTCGTTGAGCTGGTGCGCGTACTGGGGTGCCGGGGCCAGCTCGATCTCCTGGTAGAAGGGCAGTTGCTGGCCCGTTCCTGCGATGTGCCCGTACTCCAGGTCGGCCGACCTGAAGCCGAAGCCGAGCTGTCCGAAGGCCTCCAGGACGGCTTCCTGGACCGGCAGGGCCGTGACGGTGAGGGGGTCGAGGTCGCCCTTGTCCTTGGCGCCCGCGACCGCCAGCTCGGTGCGCACGCCGAGCACGATGCCCAGCGGCTGTCCGTACAGCTCGGTGATCGGCGTCTCCCAGGGCAGCGTGACCTGGAAGGGCACACTGCGCGATGCCTGGGCCCCGAGCCGGAAGCCGCCGCCGACGGTGAACCGGTCGAAGGCGACGACGCCCTCGCTCTCCCCGTCCTCGTGCTCCGCCTCGACCCTGGCCACGAGCTCGAGTGTGATGTGCTCGATGTCGAAGTCGGCCTGCCCGCCCTTGAGGTGAACCTGTCCGGTCAGCGTTCCGCCGGGCAGGACGGGGTCCGGTGGGAGAACCGTGTCGACCGTGGGGGCGCCCACGCCGAGGGAGCCGAGAAGTCGCTTGAACACCATCGTGGCGTTCACTCCTTATGAGTGCCTGTGTTTCGTGAGGCGGTGCCGTCCGGCCGGAAGGACGTGCACGGACGGCACCTGTCCGACCGCCAGGGGCCGCCGCCTCCGGGCTTGTTTCTACAAGCAAGTAGAAGCATAGGGTCGGTCCGACAGCCAGGAAGCGCGCCCCGGCCGCCCCCGCACGGAAAGGCCGAAAGACGCTCCTGAGCCGGCCAAGGCCGTGACCGACGGGCAGCGCTTCGCCAAGGCCGCGCCCCGGCGTACCCAGGGCGAGATTGCCGCCCCAGGCCGTACCGGGAGACCGGGCAGGCCCGGCGGACCCTGGTGCGGTGGGGTGTGCGGGTGGGGTGTGCGGGTGGCTGTGCGGGTGGGGACCGGGAGGGAGAAGCCGCGGGAGCCGGCGACGGGCCCTGCCCGCGAAGCCCTGTCCGCCGGCACCTCGCCCGGTCGCCATTGCCGTCCTGAATGTGTAGGTTTGTGAAGCGGTGTATCACTGCCGAGTGCGCACGGGTCGTGCCGGCGCCTACGAGCCATGCAGGCGAGGGCCGTATGTTCGACGTGAGCGCGCCGATCGTGGCCCTGTTTCTCGTGTACGCGGCCGCCATGATCGGAACGGGTGTCTGGGCCTACGCCCGCACGCACACGTTCACCGACTTCGCCCTGGGGGGCCGCAGGCTCAGCCGGCTCGTCGCCGCCCTGTCCGCGGGGGCCAGCGACATGTCCGGCTGGCTGTTCCTCTCGCTTCCGGGAGCGGTGTACGCGGCCGGAGTCGGCGCCGGCTGGATCGCTGTCGGTCTGGTGGCCGGTACCTACCTCAACTGGCTCTTCGTCGCGCCGAGACTGCGCACGTACACCGAACGCGCGGAGAACGCCGTGAGCCTCTCGGCTTATCTGGAGGAGCGGTTCGAGGACCGGACCCGGGTGCTCCGGACGGCCTCGGCCGCGGTCACCCTGGTCTTCTTCACGGTGTACGTCGCCAGTGGGCTGGTGGCCGGCGGACTGCTCGCCAACAACGTGTTCGACCTCCCCTTCGGGCTCGGAGTGTCCCTGACCGCCCTGCTGATCGTCATCTACTCGTGTCTGGGCGGCTTCCTCGCCGTGAGCCACACGCACGTCCTGCAGGGCACGCTGATGCTGCTGGCCCTGGTGGTGCTCTCGCTGACCGGTGTCGTGGCCCTCGGCGGCTTCGGAGAACTCGGCGACGCGCTCACCCGCAGGACACCGGGGCTGCTCGACCTGGGGACCGACGTCCACTACGCGGACGGCCGGTGGACCGCGGGCGGGCCGCTCGGCGCCGTCGCCGTCGTCTCGCTGCTCGCCTGGGGTCTGGGCTACTTCGGCCAGCCGCACATCCTGGCCCGCTTCATGGGCATCCGCAGCGTCCGTGCCATCCCCGCGGCCCGCCGGATCGGCACCCTGTGGGTCATCGTCGTACTGAGCGCCGCCACGCTCATCGGCCTCGTCGGGATCGCACGGCTCGGCACACCGCTGGCCGAGCCGAACACCGTGTACATCGTCCTGAGCCAGACCCTGCTCAACCCCTGGATCGCCGGGCTGATGCTGATCGCCGTACTGGCAGCGATCATGTCGACCGCGGACAGTCAGCTCCTCGTCTCGTCCGTCGCGCTCACGGAGGACTTCTACCACGCGCTCTTCAACCGTCGGGCCCCGGACCGGTTGCTGGTGTGGGTGGGGCGCGGCGCCGTCGTAGTGGTGATCCTGATCGCCTGTGTGATCGCCCTGCGAGCCGACGGGCTGCTGAGCATCGTCGCCTACGCATGGGCGGGCTTCGGAGCCGCCTTCGGCCCGGTCGTGCTGCTCTCGCTGTACTGGCCGCGCATGAGCTGGGCGGGCGCCATGGCCGGGATCGTGGCGGGTGCGGCGACCGTACTGCTCTGGGACAGGATCAACCCCTTGCTGGGTCCGCTCCGGTCGGACGTCTACGAGATGGTTCCGGGCGTGCTGGCCGCCACCCTTGCCGCACTGGTCTTCGGCAGGTTCGTCGGCCGCCCGCCGAAACGGGCCTTCTGGCGGATGCCGGGCGGCGGGGTGAACCAGTTGATGATGGCCCCCTTCCTCACCCACGCGCCGGTGGGCATCGCCGTTCTGGACACCGACCTGCGCTACGTCTGGGTGAACCAGCCGCTGGACCGCATGGTTCCGCTCGCGCGGCGGCTGGGGAAGGAGGCGCGGGAGGTACTGCCCGAGGCGAACGTCGAGGAGTTCGAGGACTGCATGCGGACGGTCCTCGAGACCGGGCGCCCGGTGACGGACCACGAGTTCCGCGGCCCGGGCCCGACCGACCCCCTCCAGGAACGGGCGTACTCCGCGTCCTTCTTCGCCATGAGGGACCGCCAGGACCGGCAGGTGGGCGTCTGGTACATGATCATCGATGTCACCGAACGGTGGCGGGCCCAGGAGCGCCTGGCCCTGCTGAACGACGCGGGCGCCCGCATCGGCGGCACCCTGGACGTGACGCGGACCGCGCAGGAGCTGGCCGACGTGGCCGTGCCGTCCCTCGCCGACCTGGTCGCGGTCGACCTGCTGGACGCGGTCATGCGGGGGGAGGAACCGGCTCCCGGACCGGTGGGCCTGACCCCGGTCATCCGTCGCGCGGCGCGGCGGTCGGTGCGCGAGGACTGGCCGGAGGTGACCCTGGCCGTGGGAGAAACGGTACGGCGTGCGCCCTCGGCGCCCGTGACCCGGTGCCTGCTGGAGAGCAGGACCCTGGTGGAGCCCGTCCTGGACCCCGCCACCAGCGCCTGGGTGACCGAGGACCGGTCCCTGGGCGACTCCGTCCTGGCGTTCGGCCTTCGCTCGCTGATGGTGGTACCCGTGCGGGCCCGCGGTGTCACCCTGGGCGTCGCGACGTTCGCCCGGTCCCGTGCGGCGTGGGCCTTCGAGGAGGACGACGTACGCCTCGCCGAGGAGCTCGTCGCCCGCGCGGCGGTGAGCATCGACAACGCGCGCCGCTACCACCGGGAGCGCACCGCGGCCCGTTCCATGCAGAGCTCGCTGCTCCCGAACAGGCTGACGGGCGGTTCGGCCCTGGACGTCACGTCCTGGTACCTCCCGGCGGACGCGCCCAGCGGTGTGGGCGGCGACTGGTTCGACGCGATCCCGCTCTCCGGGGCCCGGGTCGCGCTCGTCATCGGTGACGTCGTCGGCCACGGGATGAACGCGGCGATCGCCATGGGGCGCCTGCGCACCGCGGTCCGCACGCTCGCCAACCTGGACCTCGCCCCCGACGAGGTGCTGGCCCACCTGGACGACCTGGTCATCGGTCTCATCGGGGAAGACGACGGCGACGAGCAGGAGCAGGCCGATGGCGGGACGGTGGGAGACGCGTTCCTGGGAGCCACCTGCCTGTACGCCGTGTACGACCCGGTCAGCAGGTGCTGCACGCTGGCCCGGGCCGGCCACCTCCCGCCCCTGGTCGTCCGGCCGGACGGACGTACGATGGGTCGGCGGCGTCTGGTCGGGGCAAACGCGCGTTGACTGACACCGCCGCGCCGAGCAGGCCCTGATTCCGGACGTGCAGCGCACGTCTTCCCGGCGTCTTCCCGGCGTCTTCACCCGCCGGGTCGAGAAGCTCGCCGAGCCCCTTGGCATCACCCAGCTCTCGAAACCTCGGAACAGCGCGCGAGGATCACCTGAGACTTCTGTTAAGACCCATAATCGTTGGCTCGCAGCAGGGGTCCGGTCGCAGGAACGTCAAGGACCCGCTTCTACATGCTTTTTCGTCTCTGCCGCGGTCGTGACAGGGCGAGTTGTCCACTGCCCGGCCAAGGCGGAGTCAGCGAGCACTGTGAATGCGCGCTTGGATCGCACGCCCCTCTCCTCGTACGGTCCTCGCATTGGAAGCGGGACCGCCCCAACCACCAGGAGACGAAGTGCAGTTGGCGCACGATGAACAAACCGGCCTGATCACCCGGAACCAGATCGCTGAGCGTGCGGGCGTCAAGCGTCCGGCTGTGTCGAACTGGGCTCGGCGGCACAGAGACTTTCCCACCCCCGTGCGCTCCGGTGATACGGAGCTCTTCCACGAGGCCGAGATCACGCGGTGGCTGATGAACCGCATCATTCCCCAGTCGCAGTTACTCGAAGGGGAGCAGGCGGGAACCACCTACGCCGACCGATTCCTCCGGACCAGCGGTGACCGTCCCTCCGCGGAACCGGAGGCCGTGGAGCGCACTCAGCGCATCGGGGCTGAGGACGAGAAGGCCGTCGATCAGCTGATGGGCCGGCTCGCGGACCGCGTCCGAGGCCCGGCGACGATGGCGGACTTCGTGAATCTCTGTCTCATCGTGATGTACGTACGACATGCGGAACCGGGGCGATGGCGCCGCATCGAGCATGCCATGTCGGCAGGCCAAGGGGCCCGAGACGTGCAATCGCTGCTCCGTTGCCTCGGCGACATGGCGCAGGACACGCTGCGCCGGAACGGCGACCGCACCGACATGCGCAGCAGCTTGCTGCAACTGGAACCACGGAGCTGGGGTGACCTCACCACGGCAGTGCGGACGGCAGCAGGCACAGGCGTCGGCGCGTTCCAACTGGTGTGGGAGTCCTTCAGCGCCCGGGAAGGGCTGCAGAGTTCGGAGTTCTGCAGCCCGGTGGGCCTGGCCTCGTTGTCCGCAGCACTCGTACTGACCCCGGGGCGGAGGACCTCGGTTCTCGACCCCTACATGAGAGGGGGAGAGATGCTGGCGGCAGCGCACCGCCACATCGGAGGCGCGCGGGGGACCGTGCACGGCGAGACCCTTGACGGCCGGCTGCAAGCAGTCGCGAGCCTGTACCTTCTCCACCTCGGCGTCCGGCCGAAGCTGACCAGCACCCGGTCCGACCGGTGGCCGACGAACCGCGGACACGGTGTCGACGTGGTCCTGACGAACCCCCCGTTCAACATGAGCGACGCACCCGGCCCCGGACGCCGGACAGGAGACTGGCCGTACGGATCACCGCCACAGGGCAACGACAACTTCGCCTGGGTGCAGTATGCCCTCGGTGCGCTGGTACCCGGTGGTCGCGCAGTGGTGGTCATGCCGGTCAAGGCGGGCAACTCGGTCAACACTGCCGAGCGCGAGATCCGCCGCGCCCTCGTCCGTCGAGGGGCCGTGGAGTGCGTCATCACCGTGCCGTCCCATCTGTTCTCCGCGACGCCCGTTCCGGTGTCCCTGTGGGTGCTGCGACGAGCGGAGCGTCCGGCGAGGGAAGGCATCCTGTTCGTCGACGCCCAGAAGCTGGGGGCGAAGGTGCGGCGTCGACGCGTACTGCGGGACACGGATCGCGAAGCGATCACGGCCGTGGTCCGTCCGTGGCTCGACGGGGAGCGGTGCCCGGACGGCGCGTACGCGGTGCGTGCGGCTGCGAGAGGCATCTCTGCTGTCGTCGTTGCCCGCCAGGTCGTCGCCGACGAAGGGTGCTCACTCCGCCCTGCCGACTACCTGGGGAGCGGAAAGTACGGCGCTGCTCCCGTCACGGCCCAGCTGCTCGAAGCCGGTGAGGTGGTGGGGCACACGGACGAGCTGCTTCTGCTGGAGCGGCGGGCGAGGGAATCGGGGAACGGCTACCGCACGGGTTCGGGACCCGGCGGCTGGAACGAGGCAGTGCTCAAGGACCTGTGCGACATCCGACCCGGGCCGTCGTACACCCGCCTGCCGGCAGCGGCACGTACGGCGGACGCCGGCGTTCCGCTCGTCTTCCCGCAGGATCTCGCCGACGGGAGGATCGCGGACGAGACCCGGGACCGCGTGCCCTGGGAGACGGCCGAGCACTTCAAGAGGTTCGAGTTGCTCCCGAACGACATCGTCTGCGTACGCACGGGTGCGCAGCAACGACCCGCGCTGGTCTCCGGCACGCAGACCGGCTGGCTGCTCAGCTCGAACGTGACGCGGCTGCGCTTACGCCCGGATGCCGAGATCGACCCTCAGTACCTCCATGCCTACCTGGGCCTCCGATACTCGCGCGAGTGGATGTCCCACCGCGCGGCGGCCACGGCGGCCCCGTCCCTGAGCTCTGCTGCTCTGGGCCACCTTCCCGTGCGCTTTCCGCCGATCGGGCAGCAGCGGCGGAGCGTGCGTCTTCTCGGTGAACTCGGCCGACGCGCCGACGCGTATGCCTCGTACGTCTCGGCACTTGGGCGGCTGCGGGCCGAACTCGCCGAACACCTGCTGCATGGCTCGGTCGAGCCGCTGTGAGGGCTTGCCACCGCTGAGCCCCTCGCGCGTCCCTCTCCCTCCCGCCCGTAACTCTCGAAAGGATCTACGTCCATGCCCGAGTCGACAGGCCGTTCCGCGCGTACGTGGCAACTGTGGCTGGCACTGTACGTTGCCTGTTCCACGGTGGTCGGCCTCTTCGTCAGCCTGTTGGTGATGCGGTCAGGCGTTGGTTCCACCGATGCCGTTCTGGCAGGGGGAGGAGGCTTCGCAACCTCCTTCGCCCTGTGCCTCGCGCTGCCCGCGGCGGTACGCGAGCTGAAACGACAGAACAACTGACCCGGACCGACCGTCCGCGCGGCCGAGCCTGGCCAGCAAAAAGGCCCGGGTCTCCGACCTGGGCCTTCTTCGTGGAGCGGGTGACGAGAATCGAACTCGCGCTCTCAGCTGGGGAAGCGACGGCGCTTGTGGGGCCACTCGGTCGCCGACCTGCTGTTTCAGGTCTCAACCGGCCCCGTCGGTGACGTGCTGACGGTCCGCTGATGACCGTGGTTGTCCGCTCTCAAGGGCATGCTATGGGCACGGTGCCTGGTGATGGAGTGCTGAGGCGTCCCCATGAGGATTCGGCTGCGATCAGCGGTTCGGTCTCTCTGGGCTGAAGGCGCCATTGCAGCCGCACACCTCCGGTTCCACTCGGGACGTGAGGCTCTAGCGGTGTACCGGAAGGGTGTAGGTGGTTCCTGCGGCGTTGCTGTGGGAGCCCGATCCATCGGTCACCGCCGGGCAACACTTCCGCAAGCCCGTCGCCCTCGTATCGGCGCAGCCGATCGTTCCGGCCGGCAGGGGCTGAGACAGCCGGTGGTTCGGACGCTCCGGCTTTCACACGGGGCGGGTGGAATGCTGAGTTGAGTTTCTCCTAGTTCGGTTCGGAGGATCTCAAGCGGGCTGCGACGGTTTCGGAACGGCCGGACGGATTCAATGTGAAAGGCGGAACCAGCCGGACGGCCGATGGTCATCGACCACTGGCCGTAGCGGTGTCAAACGCCTTTATCGCTCCAAGGGTGGGCGCGTTGAGGGGGAAATTCACCGGCGCGCGGAA
This sequence comes from Streptomyces sp. NPDC058985, assembly GCF_042740985.1. Taxonomy (NCBI): domain Bacteria; kingdom Bacillati; phylum Actinomycetota; class Actinomycetes; order Kitasatosporales; family Streptomycetaceae; genus Streptomyces; species Streptomyces sp. NPDC058985. The sequence goes on from NZ_JBHYJX010000014.1 coordinate 46,000, forward strand.
GGTGCATGATTTTCGGCCCTTTTATAGATCGTCGTGGAATTGGTCTCCAGGGCTTGTGTGGACGGCATCGCGGGCAAGGTGGAGGAGGTCGGTCCATGTCGCACGGAGCTGCCGTAGAGGGAAGGCGACGAGAGTGGTCAGGGACAGTGCAGGTCGCAGCGCTACTTCGGCGGTCCTGCGGGTGGCACGGGCGCGAGGCATGCGCTGTGCTCGCTTGAATGGCGATCGCCGTGAACGGGAGTAAGTTCGATTATAGAACTCGATCGTGCAGCCCCTGAGTGTGTGGCTCACCTATTCCGGTGAATGCTAGGTCGAGGTCCGTTCAAAAAACGTTCCGGCATGTGCTCGATGTGACTAGGGTTGATCCTGTGAGGTGCCCCGTGCCATTTCGTATTGCGGTGAGAATCGGATACTTAGTGAATTTGAGTGCCTCGCTGTCGAAATAATTTCGGCGCGGTCCAGGGTGGTGTGAAGGCAGAGGTGCCGCCACTGCAATTGCCGATTCCGAACCGCGGTGACCATGGAGAGCGAGCCGCGAGGTTCAACGTACTCCTTCGACTCCTCCCACCTCCTCTCCGCTCTGGAAGGCGTCTCTTGTTCGCCCTGCTCGTCGACACACGGCTCAGCGCCAGACTTTCCGACCTCCCCCTTGTCCGTGATCACATTCGCCCCGACCACGACCTCGGAATCACCAACGTGAGGGCCGTGATCGCTTCCCCCGCTCTCACCGCCGAGCTGGTTCAGTCGCTGAACGATCGGGTGTCACACCTGGATGACGGCCGGCCCGTGTTTCCCGAGGAGGCCCGCGGGCACGCCCTGGTGGCGCTGGATTACGCGTGGGGGGACGAGCAGCGCGCCCCCCTGGTGTTCCGTTTGGTCCGCGGCGAGTCCGCCGAGGAGTCGAAGGAGCCGGTGGTCGGTGACGGCGCCTCACCCGTTTTCGCCGCGTTCGCGTCGGACGAGACGGACGCGGCGGCGGTACCGGCCGTCGCCTGGGCGGGCCTCGACCGCTCGGTCGGATCGCTGCACCTGCGCCGGCTCGGCGCGACCTACCGCGACGGCATGGTCTGGGTCCTGTGCGACGCCGGCGTGCACGCCGGCCCCCTGGACATCGAGGTGGACGGACTGGGGCTGGGCATTCCGCTGGACGGCGGGAGCGCGCCCGTCGGCCGGTTGGACGGGTTGAGCCTCACCTTCGACAAGCCTCCGCTGGCGATGTCCGGCGCGTTCGTGAACAGGCCGGTCACCGACACCTCGCCCTACCGGGTCCTGATCGAGGGCAGTGCCCTGGTCAGAACCCCGGCCGCCGGCTTCACGGCGATCGGTGCGTACCAGGTGTTGCGCGACGGCACCCAGTCGCTCTTTCTCTACGCCGAGCTGGGAGCGAAGTTCGGCGGTCCTCCGGCCTTCCGGGTCACCGGTCTGAAGGCCGGGTTCGGGTACAACAGCAGTCTGCGCGTGCCCACCATCGACCAGGTCGCCGACTTCCCCCTCCTGCGCGGGGTCGATGACGCGGGCGACGGCGCGCCGCTCCGGCCGCTGGAGATGCTCGCGAAACTGACCGAAGGGTCCGACAGCCATCCCGCCTGGGTCACTCCGCGGGACGGCGCCACCTGGCTGGCCTTCGGTCTCAACGCGGAGGTTTTCGGGACCGTCCACTGCAAGGCGCTGGCCTTCGCCGAGTTCGGTGCGGACGACCTGGTGGTGGGCCTGCTGGGCTCGGCGAAGGCCCGGTTTCCCGACCCGAAGAAGAAGTCGGCCAAGCCGTACGCGGGCGTCGATCTGGCCATCTCCGCCGTCTACCGGAGATCCGCCGACATGCTCGCCGTCGACGCCCGCCTCTCCCCGGACAGTTTCCTGCTCGACCCGTCCGTCCACCTGACCGGAGGAGCGGCGCTGCGCCTGTGGTTCGGTGGCAGCGATCACCCCGGCGACTTCGTCTTCACCGTCGGCGGCTACCACCCGCGCTACACCCCGCCCGCGCACTACCCACGGGTCGACCCGGTCGGCGTCGACTGGGCCCCGGATTCCTCCGTCACCCTCAAGGGCACCAGCTACTTCGCGCTGACGCCCTCGGCCGTCATGGCCGGCGGCCGCCTGAACCTGCGCTACGACGGCTCGTGGGCCAAGGCCCGGGTCGACGTCGGCTTCGACGCCCTGGTCGAATGGGCACCGTTTCACTACGAGATCGACGTGTGGGCGGACATCACCGCTCAGGTGTGGCTGGCGTTCGGCTGGAGCGGCGAGAAGTCGCTGGGCGCCCGGTTGTCGGTGTGGGGGCCGCCGTTCGGCGGCACCGCGCACGTGAAGGTGCTGGGCATCGACATCCCCATCGACTTCGGCGAGTCCAGGGCCCGGCCCGCCCCCATCGGCTGGGAGCAGTTCCGCACACTGCTGCCGCAGCAGCCGCTGACGCTCGCCCCGGTTGACGGGCTGCACCCCGACCACGCCGCCGCGGCACGGCAGAGCGAGCCGGCCGGCAGCGAATCCGACGCGTCCAGGACGTGGCACACCACCTGCGACGGCTTCGCATTCACCGTCAGCAGCGCCGTCCCCGCCTCTGTACTGAAGGTCAAGGTCAACGGCGAGGACAGGACCGAGGGCGGCGGAGCGAGGGTCAACATCCGTCCCATGCGCAAGGCCGGCCTCGAAGTCCCGCTCCTGGTCACCGTCGAGAAGGAGAGGCCCGGCGGCGGAGAGGACCCCCCGGCCGCCGAGGTCCAGCCGGACTGGGGCGTCACCGTCCACCGCACGCCGCAACCGGCCGCGCTGTGGGGGACGGGAAGCGCGGATGGCGCACTCACCACCGAGGACCCTTTCGTCCGCGGCCTGGTCAGCGGAGCACGTATCAGCGTCCCGGCCCCCCGCCTGCCGGAGGACCCCGAGTCCAGCGCCCGGGGGCGCCTCGGTCACAGCCCGCCGCGCGAGGGCATCCTGCCGCTCGATCCGGCCGCGGCTGCCACCGGGGCGCGTGGGGAGGCATCCGACAGCAAGGCACTGAAGGACGACATGGCTGACCCCGCCAAGCGCCAGGACGCAATCGCCGCCCTGGCCGCCGCCGGCTACCTCCTCGAAGGCGCCGGCCCGGAGCTCAACCGCTATGCCGACGAAGCGGCCTTCTCCTCCCTGCCCCTGCGTCTCACCCGCCCGTAAGGACCGCAATGACCACGCATCCGGCCGGGCCGACCGCACCGGCGGGCGCCAGCCCCATCATCTTCCACGACCACCTGCTGCCCGGCATCACAGCGGGCCGCTACCGGATCACCTTCGACCAGCGGCTACCCGCCGAGGACCTGCCGGGAGCCCGGTTCGAGCCGGTGCAGCAGACCGTGAACGTGCAGGCAGCGCAGTTCCGCCTCGACCCCTCGTGGGTGCACGCCGTCTACCCGGCCGCCCACAGCCAGGGCTCCTTCCACCGGCTGCTCCCGCACATCACCCTCGACGCGGCCACCCTGCCGTGGCAGCGGGAGCCCTTCACCGCCGACACACGAAGCCCTGTCCGGACACCCTGGCTGGCGCTGTTGCTGTTCGGCGAGGGAGAACTGCCCGGTGACCCCGACGCCCTGGGCACCACCACTTCGGTGACGGTGGGTCGGCTCCTCACCGGCGACCCCGCGGTCTCGGGTCCCCGACTGGACCCGAACGCCGTCGACCCCGTCCTGCTCGACACCCCCTGCCACGTCGTCGACGTACCGCAGGACCTGCTGGCACAGCTCCTGCCGGACCCGTCCGACCTCAAGTACCTCGCCCACGTCCGCGTGGGCGGCGAGGACGCCGCGCCCGCCGAGGGACAGGACGGCCGGCCGGCCCCTGACGCGTATGCGGTCGTCACCACGGCCCGCTTCCCCCGCGAGGACCAGGGCCGGTATGTGGCCCACCTGGTATCCCTGGAAGGACACGCACCGCCGCTCACTTCCGACGGCAAGCCCGAGCCTGACGGCAAGCACGTGCGCCTGGTGTCCCTGCACCACTGGACGTTCACCTCCTGCCCCACGGCCCGGGACGGCTTCGGCCGGCTGGCCGAACGCTTCACCCCGGACAACGACGAGCACAGCGCCGCACCGCTGCGCCCGGCCCCTGTCCCGGGCATCGGACTGCGGGAGGACCTGAGCTACCTGCTGGAGCAGGGCCTGCTCCCGATGACCCACGTCACCGACTCCGGCGAGCGCACCCTCGCGTGGTACAGCGGCCCGTTCCTCCCCCGGGTCGCACCCGAGCTGCCCCGCCCCGCAGACGGCCACTTCCCCGACGCCGACGGCCTCCTGCTCCACGAACCCGTTACGGGCACCTTCGCCGTCGGCTACGCCTGCGCCTGGAACACGGGCCGCGCCTTGGCTCTCGCCGATCCCGGCTTCGCCACGACCCTGGTCCGCCTGCGTCACCAGGGCAGGCTGCGCCGGGCGACCGACCGTCAGTACGCGACGTACCAGCGGCAGCTCTACGGCGCCCTGCCCACCGGAGCGGTGGCCGCAGAGTCGCCGCGCGAGGTGTTCGAGGAACTGCTGCGCGGCGACGCCGCCGACGTGCTGGCCACGGTCCTCGGCGTTACCGAGGACGAACCGCGCCCTCGGGCCGTACCCGCAGCCCCCGTCCCGCCGCGCCGCGACGTCCCACGCCACGCCGCCACTCCGCGGGCGCCGTCGCCGGACGCCGCGGAGGCGGCGAAGTGGCTGGCGGGACTGCGCACGCTGAGAGGAGTGCCGTTCGACTGTCTCGTCCCGGACCAGCGGATGCTGCCGCCCGAGAGCCTGCGCCTGTTCCATGTCGACCGCGGCTGGCTCGACGCCCTCCTCGACGGCGCGCGCAGCCTGGACCGCAACCCCGACGCCGACACCGCGACCGACACCGAACTGGACGCGCTGCTGGCCGGCCACGGGCCCGTTCCGGCCGCAGGACTGCTGCTGCGCTCGGCGCTCGTCCCGGGCTGGCCGGCCCTTCGCGTCGAGGCCCACTCCGCCGGGACCGAACCGGTCCGGGTGATCCACAACGAAGCCCTGGGCGCCGACGTCCTGCTGGTGCTTTTCGACCGGGTGCCGCACAGCCTGACGATCAGGGAACCGCCTCAGGGCCTGTACTTCGGCACCGACGAGGAAGGGGAGGTGGTACTGCGCCGCCAAGGACGCGGAGATGCCGCCCCGCCGTCGAAACGCTCGGTTCCGGCACCGATGGCCCGCCCCGCCGGGCCGCGGGTGCTGGACGTCGGCAAGCTCGCGGCCGTTCTGGCCCGGGAGCTGGCCGCGGAGATCGCGCCCCGGACGACGCTTTCCCCGGCCGAGTTCGCCATGCAACTGGTGCGCGCCCCCGAGCAGCTCACCCTCACGTTCGGAGGAACCCGCCGATGACTACCGAACTCCTCGTTCCCGTCAGGCTCCGGGCTCTGGTCGTCAACGAACAGATGGGCGACCAGGACTTCCAGCGCTGGGCGCCCAACTACCACCTGCTCGGCGTCCACCGCTCCCCGGAGCCGCCGCCCTTCGCAAGCACCGACACGAACTTCGCCCGAGACCCCGCACACCGGGGCGTGTACCTGCACTGGGAACTCCCGGCCGCGCTACGACGGGCGACCACCCCCGGCGGCGAGGTCACGCTCCCGCCCGCACCCAACCGCTGGCTGGTCGTCCGGCACGCCTACACGGCCACCGGCGAGTACACCACCGCCGCATGGGTCGTCGAGAGCGACTTCCTCGACAAGCGCACCGGCACCGTGCCCTATCTGCGGCCCGGCCGGGGCCACGTCACACCGACCCGGATCGGCCGCCACACCGAGGCCGCGCGCTGGACGGAGCCCGCGGAGGGGCAGCCCACCTTCCTCACCGCGACCGGCCCCGGGACCCTGTCGTTCGCCGCGTTCCAGCCGCATTGCCAGGACGTGTTCTCCTTCCACGACTCACTGGCGCAACTCCCCGACCGGTTCGACCGCCTGGGCTACCAGGTCATCGGCTGGCACACGGCGCACTCCGACGACCCGCTCGCCGCGCCTTCGGACGACCCGCTCGCCGACCAAGAGGCATGCCGGAAGCGAACAGCCTCCCTGGGCTGGCAGACCGACAGCACCCCGCCCTCCGACACACGCAGCGTCTACACCGGCCGAGTCCACAGCGTCCTGCGCCGCTTCGACCCCGCCGGCGAGCGGCGGCCGGACCCGACCGTGGCGGTCGCCGACAGTGCCCGCTCGGCGCTCACCGCCCTGGCCGCCGACACGGCCGCGACCGTTCCCCAGACGACCGCGACCCTCGTCCCCGCGCTGCTCGACCAGCTCCAGTCCGGCACCCTCGCCCGGGCGAACGAACCGGACAACACGTTCCACCTCACGGACGCCCTGCTCACCGCCGGCTTCGCCGAGGGCACCACCTCGTACGCCTGGCACGCCCTGCCGCCCAGCAACTCGGAAGGCCCGATCTCCCCCGAGGACGAGCAGCACGGCCGGACCGTCGAGGCCCGCCTGAACGCCGCCCAGCACGCCTATGACCGGGCGAACCGCGAGCTGGCCGGGCTGCGCCGCAGGCTGTACGGCATGTGGCGACTCCAGGGCCTGCCCGTGCAGCCGCCCGACTACCACCGTCGGCTGACGGAGGAGCTCGACCCCCGGCGCGAGGGCAGCCTCGCCGCCCGCGTGCGCACCGGCCGGCAGGAACTCGACCGGCTCCGCGCCGGCCTCCCGGACGGCGATACCCCTGAGCAACTGGCGGAATCGGTCCGGCGGTACGCCGGCGTTCACGGCCTGCCCACCGGCTGGGACCTCAAGCGCGTGGCACTCGACCCCTTCCACCGCGCCCTGGACCCTTCCGTCGTCCTCCAGGGCGCCGGATCCATGCCCACCCCCGACGACGCCGAACTGCCCTGCCGGTTCGGCGACCGGACGGTGACCGCGGTCGCACACCCCGGCACGCCCGGCGGGCTGACCGCCGAGCATCCCGACCTCGCGTGCAACACCCTCGACCTGGGCCCGCACGAGCGCTCCGCCATGCCGGCCGTCACCCGCGCCCTGGTGCGCGAGGCGTTCCTGCTCGACCCCGACTGCCCGGTCGTACAACTGCGCCCGAAGGGCGGCCGGGGGGACACGGGAGCGGCGCCCGCCCCGCACGTCGGCACCGCCCCGGCCTTCGGCAACGAGCCCTGGACACAGCCCTGGCAGCCGGTCCACCTGCTCTGGCACATCGAATACCACCCCCTGCCGTACGACCAGTGGCAGTTCGACGGCACCGACTACGTCTGCCCCCGGCCGAGGCCCGAGCCCGCGCGCGACTACGCCGGCCGGACGCTGCTCAGCGACCACCTGCCCCGCACCCTGGCCGACCGGGTCCGCCAGTACGCGCTCCACTGCCCCGACCCGTCCCCCCACTACGACGCCCTCGCCGACCGCATGGAACGCGGCGACGTCCTGGCCGGAACCCTGGCAGGGCTGCGTGAACTGCTCATCGGCCAGGACCCCGGCCAGGGCTTCCCGCCCCTGGGCGCACCACCCGAACTGGCGGAACTGATCGGGGACGCCTACCGCACCAGCCCCGACCCCGGCCCGCTCCCCAAGTCCTTCGGCGGCTGGCCGGACTCCGGGTTCCAGCAACTGCGCGCGGGGCAGTTCCGCTTCCGCAGGCTCACCGTGGTGGACTCCTTCGGACGTGCCCTGAACGTCATCACCCCGGAGGGAACCGGCCGGGCGAGTGCCTTCCGGCGCCCCGTGGTCGCCGGCCACCACCGCCCGCAGGCCGTTCCCGAGGTCCTGGGCACCGCTTCGGACCATGTCGTCCAGCTGCCGCCGCGTCTGCCCCAGGCCGCACGTCTGCGGCTGGAACTGGTGGACACCACCCGCGAGACGTACCAGGCCACGCACCTGGAAGACGGCAATCCGATCGTCGGCTGGATCGTCCCCAGCCCGGTGGACAACTCCCTCACGGTGTACACCTCGGACGGAACCGCCGTGGGCCTGCTCCGCCAGGCGTACCGAATCGGCCGGCCCGACCCGGAAGCGGCGTGGTCACCGCTGCCCGGCGCCACCGCCGGCCTGTACGCCGCTCTCCCGTACTTGGAGGAGCTGATCACCTGGTTCCGGGGTGCCGGCGGCGACAGCCCGCTGCCCGCCGCCCTGGACGTCCTGAAGACCTCGCTCCTGGACGTAGCGCCCACCACCGGTGCCGTCCCGGCCGCGCTCGCCGGGCATCCGCTCGCCGTCGTCCGCTGCCGCCTCCGCCTGGATCTGGACGGGCCGCCGCTCACCGACCCCGGCTGGAAGCACGTCTTCGACCACGAGCCGCCGAGTCCCGACTTCACCGGCTACCCCTGGCCGGTGCGCCTGGGCGAACGACAGCGCGTCGGCGACGGACTGGTGGGCTACTTCACCGACGACGAACCCGGCGTGCTGCGTACCGTCGTCGCACCGGATGGCACGCATCCGCACCTCGCCGCCGTCGGGGAGGGGATCCATCTACGCGTCACGGCCGGGACGCCGCGGCTCCTGACTCTGCTGGTGGACCCGCATGCCCCGGTGCACGCCACGACCGGCCTGCTGCCCACCACGGCACTGGAGGTCCCCCGCCGCTTCACCGACGGGCCGCTGAGCCGCATGCGCACCGTCCTGCGCAGCGGACCGCTGCTCACCCCGGCGGCCGCCACGCAGGAGGACACCGTCGCCCTGCCGGTACGGACCGTCGACGACCGGACGTGGACCTGGGCGGAACGCGCCCCGGACGGCGCCTGGACCCGCTTCGCCACCTCGGCCGCGAGCACCGCACCGAGCTGGACCGGGCGGGCCCCCGTCCTCCGCTCCGGCCTGCTCACCTCCTACGACCCGCCCCCGCCGGCCCCCGCCACGTCCCGGTAACCGCCGCAAGAGCCGAAGGAGAACCTGACATGAGCGGCCAGTGCGACAGCACCAGCGGCCTGACCTACAGCCTCGCCACGGCCCCGGCCACGCCGGCCACCGGCCGGCCGGCCCGTCTCTACCTGGTCGTGTCCAACTCGGGCACCGTTCCCGTCCTGTGCAAGCAGATCGTCGTCGTACTTCCCACCGGCGACCTCGCCCAAGACCTCGTGCCCGCGGGCCAACGCCTCCCGGCCTCGGTCGAACCGGCCGACCAGTGGACCGTCGACCAGCTCCAGGACGGAGTCCTCCTCACCCTGCCCCAGGACGAGACGGCAGCCTTCCCCGGCAGGGGCACGGAGCTGAAGGTCGTCCCCGCCAACGGCGAGTCGGTCTCCCTCACCACCCACGGCCTCCTCGTGCGCGTCAAGGACCTCAGGATCAATGCCCGCACCGGAACCGCCCTGCTGCGCATCCGGGAGACCGTCAGCGTCGACAACGGGAACACCTGGGAGGACCACCAGGTCACCCTCTCCGTCGCCAAGTACCCGCCGGAGGAGGCCCTGACGGACGACGTGGTCGGCAACCTCGCCGTCCACGCCGTCGACACCGAGGGCAATCCCAGTGCCACCCCCGTCACTCTGCTCAAGCCGGAGCACCGGGGAAAAGCCGTCCTCACCTGGACCGCACCGTCGGACGCCGTCTGCGAGGTCCACTACGACGGCAGGGAGCCCGCGCGGCTGAGCGGCCAGGAGAAATGGCAGCTCCCCGTCACCGACATCACCCGCGATACGCACTTCCGTGTCCAAGTGACGCTGCAGCGCTCCGGCGAGACCATCACCCACCACCTCTCGACCGCGGTCGCCGTCGCGGAGCCTGTCATCCCGCGACTGACCGTTGACAAGATCACCGCAGGTGGTCAGAAGAACCTGCTTGGGCACCAACTCCTGACCGTCGACGGAGCCGTGGTGGTGGAGAAGGAGAGCCACTTCTACGGAGCTGTCTACGGAAAAGAGGCCACACTCGTCGTGGCCGACGCCCTCACCACGAGCCAGAAGCTCTCCGCCCCGGAGATCCACTCCGACAAGCTCGCCGTGGCCGACAAGGTCCTCGTCGGCTCCACCGACTACACCGGGATGGCGGCGGGCGACCTCCGGGTCAGGAACGACCTCACGGCAAAACGACTCGCCGCGACCGACAAGGCACTCGTCGGTTCCACCAACTACAGCGGGATGGCGGACGGCGATCTCTGGATCAAGGGCAAGGCAACGGCCGCTCGTGCCCACATCTCCTCCGTGCTCGGCACACCCACGAAGCTGACCGGCGCGTTCGACCACACCAAGCGCCAGGCACCCTCCAACGGCGTGCTGCTCCTGTGGATCAGAACCGCCGATGCCTATGCCACCAGGACCATCTTCGTGGACATCAACACGGACGGGGCATGGGGAGGGACGTACGAGACCGTGGCGGCCGCGTCCATCGACTACGGCAAGACCCCTGACGTGTGGATGGCTTCGGCCACCGTCCCCCTGTACGCGGGCCAGTGGTACAAGATCTGGCAGGCCGGGGAAGGCGGCAGGACCGACGCGTACTTCTTCCCCGTTCTCGCCGGCTGAGGGCGACGGCATCGAGGACGACGGCAGCGGTTCCCGGACCGCGAGTGGCGGCCACAGCGGCGCGGCGGGCCGAGGCGGCACCGGGCAAGGACAGTGAGGCCGGTACGTCCGCGGCGGTGGCCGGCGAGGCCACGGTGGTACCGGCCGCGACAGCCACTTCGACGTCGGTAAGACCACGCTGTCTCCGCCGATTGAACCAGGCCGCCAGGCGAGGAGACCCGGCGCTCCAGGGTCCGCCCATGACGCCGACCCCTGCCTTCACCACCACTTGGCCGGCCGCGGCCGGCCGCACACCACCGAGGACGGGAGTCAGCAATGCCGTTGTCCGTCGACACCATCACCGAAATGGCACGGGCCGGGAGTCTGCGGCTCCAGGCCGACCAGTTCGCCGACCCCGTGGTCAGCGGCGTACTGACCACGTATCTCGGCTCCGAGCTGAAGTTCCTGGAGTCCCTGGAGCCGGAGCCCACTGCGGAGAGCGTGACGGTACGGGGGCGCTGCGCCGTACCCGGCCTGGGCCTGGAGCCGTGCCCGGCCGTGGCGGAGTTCCTCCGGGCCGACGTCCAGGACGGGACGGTCAAGGGATTCATCCTGACCGTGGACGCCCCGCAGTGGCGACTGCCGCAGCCCTTTCCCACGCACGACCTCAGCCCGCTCCGGGAGCTGGGAGCACAGTCCCCCGTCGTTGTGCTCCACGCGGTCCCCGCCACGAAGAAGGAAGCCGGGCAGGAGCGGCCATCTGCCGTCTCCGGAGCCCGGTGGGAACGCTCCGACACCACCGAACCGGTGCTGTTCCTCGCCTCGATGCGGGACGGCGTGCTCACAGCGTCAGCCGGCTTCCCCGACGGACTCGCCCTGCCGGCCCTGGAACACCTGGGGCACCTGCCAGGCTGCACCGGCGCGGAAGCGCTCAGCGAGCGCTTTCCCGCCGAGTGGCGGGACTGTCTCATCTCGGTACGGCCCACGCTCCGCGAGGTCACCGTCCAGTGCTCCTCCGACGGTAAGCAGGTGAGCGGAGAACTCGAGATCGACCTGGCGCCCCGGTGGCCGCTGCCGGAAGGCGTCACACTCGGCGCGGTCCGAGCACGGATCGCCGTGGACCCGACCGCCCGCAAGGAGGCCAAGAAGGCGGAGGAGACCGAAGAGACGACAGAGGCGGAAAAGACCGAGGAGACGGAGGAGACCGGCAAGGCGGAGGAGACCGAGGAAACCGAAGAGGCCGAGGAATCCGAAGAGAAGAAGGACTGGCTGTCGGTCACGCTGACCGGAAACCTGACCGCGTACAGCCTGAGCAGCGCCGTCACGGTCGTGCTGCCGTCCATGACCGCAAAGGGCGTGCTCGCCCACGACAGCGGCTTCTTCGAGCACATGGCATCCGACCTCCGCAAGGACACCAACGGGGAGCTCTCCTTCCAGTACGACCTCCACAAGGGCACCTACGACATCACGGGGAAGCTCTCCGCCGCCCAGAAGATCGCCGGAGTGCAGGTCGCGAACGTGACGGTGAAGGCGGTCGGCGACGGAGACCGGAAATGTGAGCTCACCCTGGACGGCCGGCTCACCGTAGGCGAGACCGAGATCAAAGCGACGGCCAAGAGGAGCCAGAACGCTGAGAGCTGGACACTGACCGCAGAGGCCGAAAACATCGCCTTTCGCGACATCAGCGCCTGGGCCGAGCAGGCCATGGGCAGTGGTCTGCCGGCGTCCCTGACGGAGCTGACCTTGCAGAAGCTCAGCTTCACGGTCGTCTCCACCGCCGAGGAGCGCACGTTCGACGCGAAGGCGACCGCCGAGTTCCCGCTGACCGCGGACCTCCGGACCACTGTCGAACTCGCCGAAATGAAGATCACCGCCAAGGGCAAGACCTCCGAGGTCTTGGCCAAGGGGTCCTTCGCACTCGGCCATGCGGACGCGGAGTCACCGCTCATGAAGTTCGAACTCGTGGCGGACAAGGACCCGAAGTCGACGAGCTGGACCGCGACCTCGACCCTCGAAAGGGGCATCACACTCAGCCAGGCGCTCGCCCCCCTGCTGCCCGCCAATGGCCAGCCGACGGCAGGTCTGCCGGACCTGCTGCCACCACTCAAGAATGTCTCCCTGCGCTACACCGCGCCGAAGGCCACGGGCCGTACCGCGCCCGAGACGGCCGAAGCCGCCGCCTCCCTGGTCCTGACGGCCGAAACCCCGCAGCAGGCTCGGACAGTTCTGGTCGTCACGGGTTGAGCGGCGCAGTCTCAACGAACCGTTGGCCTGCCGTTGATACCGCGTCCCACTGGTCGGCAGGCCGACTGATCAGGACGCACTCACCTGTCATGAGTGCAGTACTGGGGATACATCAGTGTCGGCTGGCCTGAGGCAGAGCAGACCTAATCCATAGGCGCATCCGCGGCCGATACCGGACAGGACCGCTGCCTGCAATGCGATGGGGTCAGCGATCAGAGCCAGTCCTTCGAGACGGGTTGCCTGAAGAAAGGTCGGGTTTCTCGCCAAGCGCCTCGCAATGACGGACCCCAACGGACGGCTGCGGACTTCGACAGTCGCCAGCCCTGCTCGGGAGGCTTGACGTTCCCACCAGTCGATCATTTCAGCAGTCTGCAAGCCCACGCGTTTGCCGCGTTGCCCTGTCCTCACCGTCGCCTCAGTGGCATTCGCATCCAGGAGAAACCTCACCCGCTGCCCCTCGAAGCGGGTCTCCCACCAAGAGACTCGCTCAACTGCGAGTGCGCGGGCGTGGTTGGCAGGCAAGGAGCGGAGAAAGAGGGTCCCAGCGGTCTGGACGCGCAGGATCGCGATGGTCAGCGGGATCGAGTCCGCCGGGCTCGGACGGAGGCTGCCAACGACGACCGACGAGCTTGCATGCACGCGACGGGTGATCGCCAAAGGGCAACGAAAAAGGCCCGGGTCTCTGACCTGGGCCCTAACGATGGAGCGGGTGACGAGAATCGAACTCGCGCTCTCAGCTTGGGAAGCGACGGCGCTTGCGGACCCGGAGCGCTGCTGACCTGCGAAGACGGAATTCTCCGACCGCCACGGTGGTGCGTAGCACACCTCTGTTGACCGCGCCTGACCGGCTTTATGGGCACGCTGCTCGACGAGGTGGTCGAATGCTCTCTTCAGCGGCGGATGGTCGTCGGAACGCGCAGCAGGAAAACCGGCGCGGACTCTCCTGTTGCAGCAGCACGCGATGTCCCTCAAAGCAGGCTGAAGCGGGCCGGACGTCGTCTACTTGCTGACGGCGAACCGCATCAGGGCATGTTCGTCGCCCTGCTTGACCTTCCCCGTCTCGCTGACGACCTCCAGCTTCCAGGCGCCGCCCACCCGCACGGCCTTGGCCACGGCGCAGGCGTTGTCCTGGCTGAGCAGGCTGGGCCAGATGTCGGCGACCTGCTGGGTGCTGCCGCCGGTGGCGTCGTAGACCTTGAAGCTGATGTTGCGGGCCTTCTGGAAGGAACTGCCCTTCTTGTAGGCGGCGGCGACGAACACGACGGAGGTGATGGGGGCGGGGAGCCGGGCGAACTCGACGGTCACCGTCTCGTCGTCGCCGTCCCCGTGCCCGGTCTGATTGTCGCCGCTGTGCAGGAGCGAGCCGTTGCCCATGGGGTCGAGGGAGTCGAGGCCGGCCAGGCGTACGGGGTCGCCGCCCTGCATGGCGACGGCGATCAGGTCGAGGTCGGTGCCGGTCTTGCGGCGCAGCTTGCCGAGCACCCCGCCGCTGCTGCCGGCGGTCGGGTCCCAGGAGACGCCGATGGACAGGTGGGTCACCCCGTCCAGGTCCGCGGGGCCGTCTTCCTTCGTCAACGTGATCATGTTCGAGTCGTCCTCCGTTTTCGTGCCTACGGCACAGAGTCTGCCCCGCGCTCTCTCCTTCCGGGTGGGCGGGTACCCGTCCGTGCGCTCCAGGGGTGCCTGAGACGGTCACCGCTGGAGGAGGCCGACCTGGCAGACGGGGCTGGCCCGGAAGGCCACCGTTGCGCGCAGCGCGTGGCGGGCGCCGCAGTGTCAGCGGCGTGCCTTGGCACGGTCGAGGGCGGCTACGCCGAGGGCTGCGAGAGCGATCTGGATGAGCCACTCGACCCAGTCGACGCCGTCGGTGTCGGCGACACCGAACGCTGCGGCGAGGGCTGAGCCGATGAGAGCTGCGACGATGCCGACCGCGATGGTCCACAGGATGCCGATGCGCTGCCGTCCGGGGATTACGAGTCGGCCCAGGACACCGATGACGATGCCGATCACGATGGCGCTGATGATGCCGGAGATCTCCACGTCTGCCCCTTCGTTGTCTTTATCCCGCGCTTACGACTGCCCCTTCGGAGGGCTGCCATGCCACCGTCATGCAGCTGGTCAGAGAGGGGCCTGCCTGGCGAGAGGGCGCGGACGCCGGAGACGTCGTACCGGCCACCAAGGCTGGAATGCGTGCTTGCTGAAAGATCGCGCCGACAAGAGACTTCTACAGCACTGTAGTTGGCGCCGTGCGGTCGGTGAAGCGTCCGTTTCCGGGCTGCGCCCGTTGTGAAGGGAGCGGATTCGGTGTTCGGTCTGAGTGAACTGGCCCTGGTGCTGGTCGTGGTGGTCGTCGTTCTCGGGATCAAGAAGGGGCCCGAGTTGGTGCGCTCGGCGGGCAAGGCCGCACGCATCCTCAAGAGTGAGAAGAAGGCGTTGAAGGATCGTGAGCAGTGAGCTGAGCCGGCTCGGAGGGGAGCGAGGCCCTGCTCCGGGGAGCAGGACCGAAGCCGCTCCGTCAGACGTTGACGCCGAAGTCCGCGGCGATGCCGGCCAGCCCTGAGGCGTAGCCCTGTCCGACCGCCCGGAACTTCCACTCGGCGCCGTGCCGGTACAGCTCGCCGAAGACCATGGCGGTCTCGGTCGAGGCGTCCTCGGAGAGGTCGTAGCGGGCGATCTCCTGGCCACCCGCCTGGTTGACGACGCGGATGAAGGCGTTGCGGACCTGGCCGAAGCTCTGGCCGCGGTTCTCCGCATCGTGGATGGAGACAGGGAAGACGATCCGGTCCACCTCCGCCGGGACGGCGGCCAGGTTCACCTTGACCGCCTCGTCGTCCCCCTCACCCTCACCGGTCAGGTTGTCGCCGGTGTGCTCGACCGAGCCGTCCGGGCTGGTGAGATTGTTGTAAAAAACGAAGTGCCCGTCCGAGAGCACCTTGCCGGAGGCGTCCAGGAGCAGCGCCGAGGCGTCGAGATCGTAGTCGGTGCCGGTCGTGGTGCGCACGTCCCAACCCAGTCCCACCAGCACGGCGGTCAGGCCGGGCACCTCCTTGCTCAGCGAGACGTTGCCGCCTTTGGCCAGGGAGATTCCCATTACGTACTCCTTCTCGATAGGTGTGGCGTGGTCCACGCTGTGTGCGGGGTCACGGAGGTCGGAGAGGGGGACGAACTTGCGGGGGCGTGTCAGTCCCGAGAGTTGCCGAACAGCAGGCGGTAGCCGACCAACAGGACGAGGGCGCCGACGACGGCGGACCCCCATGTCGCGGCGTCGAAGAACTCCCGCTGCACCGGTCGGTCGAGGAACTCGGCCGACAGCCAGCCGCCGAGGAAGGCGCCGGCGATGCCGATCACAGTCGTGCCCACGCAACCGCCGGGATCCCGTCCGGGCAGGATCGCCTTGGCGATCGCTCCGGCGAGCAGTCCCAGCACCAGCCAGGCGATGACACCCATACTTCTGCGCTCCTTGCCGCCGCGTTGTTCCTGAGGTGAACGGCCTCGGGCACACCCTATCTTCTACACTGATGTAGAGGCGGTGGTGGTCGGAAGGGTCTATACGATGTCCGCCCGGGAAACGGGTGGTGGGCGGAAGGGAGACGGGGCGTGGCGGACAGTCGGCGTCCCCGGCGGCGGGGGCAGGGTGAGCTCGAGGCGCTGGTGCTGTCGGCGCTGCGGGAGACGGGCGGGCCGGCCACGGCCGGCCAGGTGCACGAGCACCTCGGCGAGGATCTCGCCTACACGACGGTGATCACCATCTTGACCCGATTGCTGGACAAGGGTGTGGTGGCCCGTGAGCGGGCAGGCCGTTCGTTCGTCTGGCGGCCGGTCGCCGACCAGGCCGGTCTGGCGGCGCGGAAGATGCGCCGGGTCCTGGATGCGGAGAACGACAGGGAGGCGGTGCTGACCAGCTTCCTCACCGCCCTCGACCCGGCTGACGAACGGCTTCTGCGCGGCCTGCTGGCCCAGCCGCGGAGTGACGGAGGAGACTGACACCTCATGGGGGTCTTCGTCTTCCTGCCGCTCGTCCTGCCGTTCACCGCCTGGCCGATCTCCCGGCTGGCCGAGCAGCATCTGCACCCGCGGACGGCGACCAGGCTGCTCACCGTTGTGGCCACTGTGATGGCGCTGTGCAGCACGGTGTGCTTGGCATTGGTCATGGTGGTCGGGACGGCGCAGCTACCGGGGAATCCTCTGCCTGACGGCTGGTCCGACCCGGAGGTGCGCGCGGCGGTTCCCTTCGACGAAGTGGCCGGGAAGGTGGCGATCCCGGCTCTGGGTGCGGTGCTCCTGGCCTGCGGGCGGACGCTGTGGCGGCACGGCCGGGTACGCCGTCGTGCTCACCGCGCGCTGACCGGACTGCCGGATACCGTGGTGGCCGTACTCGCGGACGACGTCCCTTATGCGTACGCCTTGCCCGGCGCGCGGCGAGACCGAGTCGTGGTGACCACCGCCCTGCTCAGCTGCCTGGAACCGGCGGAGCGCCGGGCGCTGTTCGCCCACGAGCGGGCACACCTCGCCGGGCGACATCACCGCTATCTGGTCGCTGTGCAACTGGCCTCACGCGCCAACCCATTCCTGCGCCCACTGCGCTCCACAGTGACGTACGCGGCGGAACGGTGGGCCGACGAGGAAGCGGCCCGTGCCGTGGGGAGCCGGCGGGTTGTGGCACACGCGATCGGCAAGGCGGCCCTGGTGTCACGCGAAGTGCCGGTGGCGACTCTGGCGGGCATGGCCGAGCCAGGGCCGGTGCCGCGCAGGGTGGCCGCCCTGCTGAAGCCCGCTCCGGTGTCGCGCAACTGGTCATCGGTGTCCACGTCGGTGGGGCGGGCGGCGTGGGCGGCTGCGGCGGGAACCGCCGTGTCGGCGATGTCGTCCGCGAACTCGGCCGTGACCATGTTCTTCATCCTGCACGCTGCGACACCGCTCTGATCGGGTGGGCCGAGAGGCAGGCGCGGTCTGCCGGCGCGACTCCGCTGGAAATCCCGGCGAGAGCCCAGAGGAGGCCGCCTTTGGTCCGGTGACCCTCGTAGTACCGATCTCGTTCCTGAACGCATCCGGTGAGCAGTGCTCCGCGTGCCTGATCGAACCCGGTCGTCCGCAGATGCGGCCTGCGTCGGTCCGGCTGCGACGGACGGAGGGACCTGCCGGAACGACACAAGACTGTGATCGCTCCGGCGCGGTGCCCGTCCGCTGGTCAGAGATCGAACTCGTGGGGCGGGAGATCGAGGGCGTAGCACGCCTCGCGAACGACGGCCTGCTCGTCCTTGTCGAAATCGCCGTCGGCTCCGCCGATCACGATGCCGATCTGCACCACGGCCCGAGCCTCGGCAGGCTTCTTCTTCGCCTTGGCGACTTCCTGGAGGACGCTGACCTTGCCGAGCGCGTAGTCGGCCGCGAGCTTGTTCAGATTGTCCTCGAAACGCCGGTGCAGGTCGTCGGCAGGGAAGTTCTGCAGTACGTCGTTGGTGGCGATGAGCTGGGCGACGCGTTGCCGCTCCGAGGAGTCGACGGTGCCGTCGGCCGCGGCGACCAGCGCGCACATCGCCATGCTCGCGTCGCGGAAGGCGCCGCTCTTGAGGTCGTTCTTCTTCGCCGTGAGCTGGGCCTGCATCTGGGATGCGGACTCCTTGAAGCGGTCCCACAGGGCCATGAACACTCCAAACAGGTCAAGGGGAGCCCCTGCACGATTCGGCTCGGGGTAGTTGAAAGCTCGTGCTGTGCTCGGAAAGCGGATGACGGAGCGCGCGGCTCCGTCCCTGGGGCTGGCTCCGGCTACCGCTCAGTCGTCGCTCTCGTCGTCACCCTCGAAGAAGTCCCCCACCTCGTCGACGACTTCGGCGGCGACCATGCCGCCTACGACACCGACCGCGAGGCCGGCGGCTCCGGCAGCGATCGCCGTTCCCATACCCGGCCCGGACCGGTGGTGGTCGTCGTGATGACGCTCACTGTGTCCGTGGTGTCCGTGGTGTCCGAGGTCGGCGAAGGGCGCACCGTGCCCGTAGGCGGACCGGTGCTCGACGAGCTGACGGATCCAGCCGTCGACTTCGGCCGCCCAGTCGCGGTTGTCGTGGTGGCCGACGGTGAAGCGCGTGAGCGCGTCGTGGCCGGAGGAGAAGAGACCGCCGCGCTTGTCGGCTTCCAGGACCACCTCCAGTCCCGCGGAGTTGGCCAGGAAGGTCAGCTCGATCTCGTTGACCTGGTGGGCGTACTGGGATGCGGGGGCGAGCTCGATCTCCTGGTGGAAGGGAAGCTGCTGCCCGGTGCCCCCGATGCGTCCGTACTCGAGGTCGGCGGACTTGAAACCGAAGCCGAGCTGCCCGAGGGCTTCCAGGATCGCTTCCTGGGCCGGCAGCGGGCCGACGGTGAGCTCGTCGAGGTCGCCACGGTCCTTGGCGCCGGCGACGGCGAGTTCGGTGCGCACGCCGAGGACGATGCCCAGAGGTTGCCCGTACAACTCGGTGACGGGTGTCTCCCAGGGCAGTGTGACGCTGAAGGGGATGCTGCGTGACTCTTCGGAGGCCAGCCGGAAGCCACCGCCGACGGTGAATCGGTCGAAGACGACGACGCCCTCGCTCTCCCCCTCCTCGTGCTCGGCCTCGACCCGGGCCACGAGGTCGAGCGTGATGTGCTCGAGGTCGAAATCGGCCTGGCCGCCTTTGAGGTGCACCTGGCCGCCGAGTGCACCACCGGGCAGGACGGGAGCCGGGTCGAGAACCGTGTCGACCGTGGGGGCGCCCACGCCGAGCGAGCCGAGAAGTCGCTTGAACACCATCGTGGCGTCCACTCCTTATACGTGCGCGTGATCTTCAGGAAGGTGCCGTCCGCCCGCGTGAGAACGGACGACGCTACGTCCCGTGCTCGGCCGACTACTTGGCCGCTTCGAGAGCGGCGAGGGCCTGCGCCCAGCGGACGTACTTCAAGTCGGCCAGGTCCGCGACAGTCTTGACGCCAAACGCCTCCTGGAGCAGCTCACCGTCGCGGTCGGAGACCCCCTTCAGCGAGGCCACGGGGGCGGCGAGTATCTCCTGCAGGCTCTTGTCCGCCCACGCCTTGTCCAGCACCTTGTCCAGATCGACCGAGGCCATGTGTGTCATCTCCATAGGGCGCGGCCCGGGTCGCCCCAGGGCCTGTTTCTACAAACGAGTAGAAGCATAGAGTTGCCTCGGCAGATGAAGAGCGCCCTGCGGGTCGCCTCGCCGGGAAAGGCCGAAATCCGCCCCCGGGCTGACCGGAGGCCGCTCGGCGCGAAGGCCCTTCACTGGTGGTGTGCCGGAAACGAGGGGACGCATGCCCGGGGTGGGAACCTGGTTCAGCCAGAACCGTTCTGCTGTCTGCACACAGGTAAGGAGCCGGCGCTTGTCCGCCAGATCGACGGACCCTTCGGGGCTCGGTCCTCGACCATTCCGTACACGGATTGCCGAGCACAATCCGCGGCGGGGTGGTGCGGGATGAGTGCCGTGGAAGCCTGGCTCGGTGTGCTGGCCGTGTTCGTGCTGACCGCGGGAACCGGCTACTTCGTCGCCCAGGAGTTCGCCTACGTCTCGGCCGACCGGCTCGCCCTCGCCCGGGAGGCCGAGGAGGGGGACAGGAAGGCCGGCCGTGCGCTGAAGGTGCTGGAGCGACTGTCGTTCATGCTCTCGGGCGCCCAGCTCGGCATCACGGTGACGGGCCTGGTCGTGGGATTCATCGCCGAGCCGGCCGTCTCCGCGCTGCTGAAGCCGGTGCTGTCCGGTCTCGGTGTTCTCGACGGCGCCGTCACGGGCATCTCGGTCGTGCTGGCGTTCGTCCTCGCCACGGTCGTGCAGATGGTGTTGGGCGAGCTGGCGCCGAAGAACCTCGCCATCGCCGTGCCGGAGCAGCTGGCCAAGGCGTTGGCGGGTTCCACGCTGGCCTACCTGAAGGTGGTCGGCCCGGTGGTGCGCGTCTTCGACGGCGCGGCGGACAGGCTGCTGCGCAGGATCGGTATCGAGCCGGTCGAGGAACTCCACCACGGCGCCACACTGGAGGAGCTGGGTCATCTGATCGGCGAGTCCCACGACCAAGGGCAGTTGCCCCGCCAGACGGCCGAGCTGGTCGACCACGTACTGGAGTTCTCCGAGCGGACGCTGCGCGAAGTGATGGTGCCGCGCGTCGACGCGGTGTTCGTCCGCAAGGACGCCACCGCGGCCGAGGCCATCGAGCTCGTCGGGAGGTACGGCCACTCCAACTACCCCGTGATCGGAGACCACCCGGACGACGTCGCGGGCGTGCTCGGGGTACGGGAACTGATGGGCGTGGCCGCCGAGCGGCTGGCTTCCAGAACGGCCGGTTCCCTGGCCCGGGGGCCGCTGCTTCTGCCGGACACCTTGCCTCTGCCGGCCGCCGTGGAGCAAATGCGGGAGCGCGACGACGAGTTCGCCGTCGTTCTCGACGAGCACGGCGGGGTGGCGGGTGTCGTCACCTACGAGGACGTCGCCGAGGAGCTGGTGGGCGACATCGCCGATGAGTCGGACACCGTCATCGCCGTCGCGGTGCCGGATGGGGTCGGCTGGTTGGTGGATGCCGGGCGCCGTCTGGATGAGGTGGCCGGTGTCACCGGCGTGGAGCTACCCGAGGAGGACGACTACGACACCGTGGCCGGCCTGATCGTCGACCGGCTCGGCCGCTTCCCCACCATCGGTGACCGGCTCACGGTGAAGCTTCCCACCGGCGCCAGCGTCCTGGTCGACGTACGCACCCTTCACCGGCATGTTCCGGAGCGGGTCCGGATCGAGTGGATGGCCGACAAGGCGGAGGAGGAGGCATGAGTTTCCCGATGGCGCTCTTCGTCACCGTTCTGCTGCTCATCGGCAGCGGATTCTTCGTCGCCGCCGAGTTCGCCCTGGTGGCCGCCAAGCGGCACCGCATGGAACAGGCGGTCGCTGAGGGGCGGCGCGGCGCCAGGGCCGCGCTGGCGGGGATGCGTGAGCTGTCCCTGATGCTGGCCGGTGCCCAGCTCGGCATCACCGTGTGCACGCTGGGTCTCGGCTCGGTCTCCAAGCCCGCGATCTCCCACGAACTCGACCCGCTGCTGCACGAGCTCGGTCTGCCCACCGCGCTCAGCTACGGCATCGCCTTCGCCGTGGCCATGATCGTGGTCGTCTTCCTGCACATGGTGCTCGGCGAGATGGCGCCCAAGTCGTGGGCCATCGCCCATCCCGAGCGTTCCGCGATGCTGCTCGCCCCTGCTTTCCGGGCCGTTGCCACCGCCGTACGCCCGCTCATCTGGGTCCTCAACCGCATTAGCAACGCGCTCGTCCGGCTCTGCCGGGTCACCCCGCGCGACGAGCTGGCCTCCGTCCACAACCGTGAGCAGCTCACTCACCTGGTGGAAGAGTCCGAACGGCTCGGTCTCATCAACGAGACCGACTCGGAACTGCTCACCCGCTCGCTCACCGAGCCGGAAACCCCGGTGCACGAGCTCCAGATCCCGGCCGTCGCCATCACCGCGGTCGACGCCGACGCCGACGCGGAACAGATCCTGGCCCTGGCCACCGCCAGGGACCGCACTCGGCTTCTGGTCCGCGAGGACAACGTCGTGCTCGGCTCGCTGCACGCCCGCGATGTCCTGGTTGCCCGCTTCCAAGGCCGGCCCACCACCGCCCGTGCCCTGGCCCGCCCGGTGCCCGACCTCCGTGGGGAAACCACGGTGGCCGAAGCGATCGAGCTGCTGCGCCGCCGCCGGGCCACCCTCGCGGTGGTCCGGGACGGCTCCGGCGAGCTCATCGGCATGGTGAGCCTGGACGACCTGTTGGCCCGCTACCTCCAGCCGCGCCCGGCCTGAAGGGCCGCCTGATGCCCGAGCGCCCCAGGGCATCCTGGGGCGCTCGGGCATGTCTCTTCGGGCGCGACCGGCGCACGGTGTGGGCACGTGGGCTGCTCGTACCCGCGGTCGCGATCTCCGGCGCCCCCTTCGCCGGCGCTGCCGTCGCCCGAAAGGGGTGGTGCTGCAATCGGGTGCGCTGTGAGGCGTGGAAAGAGGCTCCATCGGTGACTCCTTCGAGGCTTTCTCGATGGCCTCGAAGATGTCGCCGTCGGTCTCCTTCTGCCTTCGAGCAGATCGGCCCGGTCAGCGACGTAGCCGGGCTTCGGGTCTTCGAAGTGCTTGTACATCTGCGCGGCTCTTCTGTTCGCGAGTGAGGCGGGAGGCGTGGCGGTCACTGAGGTCGAGGAACTGGCGCACCTGGTCGTGGTCGGCGCCGGCGGCCTGACGTTCCCACGCGGGGGTCTCTTCCCAGGGGGTGACGTAGCCGGGCTGCGGCTCGCCGTGGAAGTGCTTGCGCACCCCGGTGGTCCAAGCCTCGCGGAACAGTCGGGCGCCCTCGAACCGGGACGTGCCTTCCCTCTCGTCGCGTCGTGCACAGTGCGTCGATCTCGGCGTCCAGTTCCGCTACGCGGGCGTCACGGGTAATCACTATGACCACTGTCGTCACGGCATGGATCGCGGTCCCCGCCGGCGTGGCGCCGGGTGCAGCGGGCTTCAGCCTGAGGGCAAGCGCACCGTGTACCTGCCCGGCTTCGTACGGCCGGAGTTGCAGCGGCACCTGCGGTGGTTCACGGAGAAGGAGCGGGACGGCCTCGTCTTCGTCGGGGAGAAGGGGCGCCCTTCCGCCGCTCGACCTTCGGTCGCAAGTGGCGCCGAGCCAGGGAGAAGGCCGGAATGCCGGACAACTTCCGCTTCTACGGCCTCCGGCCCACCGGCAGCACCCTTGCAGCCGACACGGGCACCAAGCCGAAGGACCTCATGGTCCGTGCCGGCCAGTCCTCGGAGTGCGGCCAGCTGATCTACCAGCACCCGACGGCGAAGCACCAGCGTCGGCTGGCCCAGGGGATCGACGCCGAGGTGCGAGGGCGTCTGCGGGAGGCTGCTGACGGGCGGACGGAAGCGATGGAGGGGGAGACGTCGCGGTCGGCTCGGTCCAGTGGGCTCAGTCGGCTGCAGGCACCTGCGCCTGAGCGTCCCGGACGCCCAGGCGCAGGTGTTCCACGTGGTAGAGGGCCTGGTCGAGGAGCTCGGCGACGTGGTTGTCGTAGAGCGCGTAGACGATCGAGCGGCCATGGCGCTCGCCGGTGACGAGTCCGAGGTTCCGCAGCAGGCGGAGCTGGTGGGAGCAGGCGGAGGATTCCATTCCCACGGCCTCCGCGAGCTCGCCCACCGAGCAGGGTCCCTCCTGGAGCCGGGCCAGGATGCGCAACCGCGACGGTGTGGCAAGAGCTTGGAGGGTCGCTGCGACATCGGCGGTTCCCACGGCATCGAGTCGCTCGCGGGTCGTGGCGTTGCTGGCGGTACCGGTTCCGTGCCCCATGGAAACATCGTACCCGCCACACATGAATAACTGTTCATTCATTCCTGTAGGGTGATGATGTTGCCCCGGCCCGTCCGTGAAGGGTTGCTTTGTCATGTCTTCAGTCCTCGACCTGCGGCCCGCGCCGCCCACCGACGCGTCGCCGTCGGCGCCTGAGCGGCGCCGGACGCGGGTGCTGGCGCTGCCGGAGGCCCGGTGGGCGCTGACCGCGCTGGTCCTGTTCCTGGTCGCCCTGCCGCTGGACCTGTTCGGGACGTCGGTCTGGCTGTGGGGACCGATGTATGCCGCCGTCTACGTGACGGGCGGTTGGGAGCCGGGGTGGGAGGGCCTGAAGGCCCTGAAGGACAAGACCCTGGACGTGGATCTCCTGATGGTCGTCGCGGCGCTGGGCGCAGCCGCCATCGGCCAGGTCCTCGATGGTGCGCTGCTGATCGTCATCTTCGCCACGTCTGGCGCCCTGGAAGCACTCGCGACAGCGCGGACCGCCGATTCGGTGCGCGGTCTGCTGGATCTTGCGCCGACCACCGCCACCCGGCTTCTGCCCGGAGGAGAGGAGGAGACCGTCCCGGCCGACTCCCTCACGGCCGGCGACACCATCCTGGTCCGGCCCGGCGAGCGCATCGGTGCGGACGGGCAGGTAATCGTCGGGAACAGCGACGTCGACCAGGCCACCATCACCGGAGAGTCGCTGCCCGTGGCCAAGGAGGCGGGGGACGAGGTGTTCGCCGGCACCGTGAACGGCACCGGAGCCCTGCGCGTCCGCGTCGAACGGGATCCCGCGGACTCGGTGATCGCCCGGATCGTGAAGATGGTCGAGGAAGCCTCCGAGACAAAGGCTCCCACCCAGCTGTTCATCGAGAAGGTCGAGCAGCGGTACTCGATCGGCATGGTCGTCGCCACGCTGGCCGTCTTCGCCATCCCGCTCGCCTTCGGCGACGAACTGCAGTCGGCCCTGCTTCGCGCGATGACGTTCATGATCGTCGCCTCGCCCTGCGCGGTGGTGCTGTCCACGATGCCGCCGCTGCTGTCCGCCATCGCCAACGCCGGCCGACACGGCGTCCTCGCGAAGTCAGCCGTCGTGATGGAGCGCTTGGGGCAGATCGACGCCGTCGCCCTGGACAAGACCGGCACCCTTACCGAGGGCACTCCCCGCGTCGCCGACATCCGGCCCGCGCCGGGCTCCGGCCTGGACGAGAACACGCTGCTGGCGACGGCAGCGGCGGCCGAACTTCCCAGCGAGCACCCTCTGGCCCGTGCCGTCGTCCAGGCGGCGCGCGAACGCGGCCTTGCCCTCGCCGACGCGGCCGGCTTCACCTCCGAGCCAGGCGCCGGCGTCACCGCCACCGTCGACGGCCAGTTGGTCCAGGTCGGTTCCCCGGCCCGCCTCGCCCCCGACCGTGACGCGGAAACCGGCAGTACGGTGCGGACGCTCGAAGACCAGGGGCAGACCGCCGTACTCGTGCTGCGCGACGGCCTCCCCGCCGGAGTGCTGGGTATCTCCGACCGGCTCCGCCCCGACACGAAGGCCACGGTGGCGGCCCTCACCGCACTCACCGGCCGGCCTCCGGTCCTCCTGACGGGCGACAACGAGCGCGCCGCCGGCCACCTCGCCGCCGAAGTCGGGATCACTGACGTCCGCGCCGGGCTCCTCCCGCAGGACAAGGTGACCGCCGTCCGGACGTGGGAGTCCGAAGGACGCCGGGTGCTGGTCGTCGGCGACGGAGTCAACGACGCCCCGGCTCTGGCCGCGGCCCATACCGGCATCGCGATGGGCAAGGCCGGCTCCGATCTCGCACTCGAGACCGCCGACGCGGTCGTCGTCCGCGACGAGCTCGCGACCGTCCCCGCCATCGTGGACCTGTCCCGCAGGGCCCGCCGCCTGGTCGTACAGAACCTGGTCATCGCCGGGATCTTCATCACCGCGCTCGTGGCCTGGGACCTCATCGGCACCCTTCCGCTGCCGCTGGGCGTGGCGGGCCACGAGGGTTCCACCGTCATCGTCGGTCTGAACGGTCTCCGCCTGCTGCGCGAGGGCGCGTGGACGAACAGCCTCGGCAAGGACAACACGTGAGCCGGCGTACCCGCCGCGATCGCGCGTCCTCTCCCGCCAGCGCCGCCCGGTGCACGGTCACCGTCTGCCGGGGCTGCTGCTGCGGCACCGCGGCCAAGGTTCCGCGCTTGGACCACGAGGCCCAACTCGCGGACGTCCGCTCCGCACTGGGGGACATCGAGGCAGTCCGGCGCACCGACTGCCTCGACGCGTGCGAGCGTGCCAACGTCATCGTCATCCAGCCCTCCGCCGAAGGACGCAAAGCCGGAGGCCGACCGGTCTGGCTCGGCCAGGTCAACGATCCCGGCGCCGCAGCCGACATCACGACCTGGGTCAAGGAGGGCGGCCCCGGCCTGGCCGAGCCACCCAGCATCCTCGACCTGTACGCCTTCCAGCCTTCACTCCGCGTCCG
The DNA here is from genome assembly GCF_042740985.1 of Streptomyces sp. NPDC058985. Lineage (NCBI taxonomy): Bacteria > Bacillati > Actinomycetota > Actinomycetes > Kitasatosporales > Streptomycetaceae > Streptomyces > Streptomyces sp. NPDC058985. Next base: position 72,416 of record NZ_JBHYJX010000014.1, read on the forward strand.
CGCCGAACTGCACGACGAGTAGCGATGCTCTGGCCCCCTCGGCCGTATCTCCCAGCGAGGTCTGGTCGGCTCATCGGGGGCAGACCGGGATGACCCGGCGGGATCACGACGCCTACATGAGCGGCGCGACGCAGGCGCGCGGTCGCACGATGGAGAATCCCGTCTCCTTCGAAGAGCCGGTGACGCTCAGTGCGCTGCGCTCCGCCGGGTCCTTTCATCCTCCGCAGAGCTATCGATGCTGAAGGGCGACGACCTTCAACAGGTGGCCATGGCGGGGCCTGCCGTGGGCACGGCTCTCCGCGAGGCACTGGGAGGCCTGGCGCCTGCCCAGTGCTGCGCTCGCCGCCGGCGGGGCCGAAGCGCCGGATGGGGCTTCAGCGCAGGGCGTGGCGGATCTTCAAACGTCCGTAGCCCATGACCCCGGAGATCCGAATCGTCGGCCCGCCAGGCCGGGGAGGTTGTAGCGCAGGTCCTTCCATCCCATGCTCAAGCCTTCGACGTCAGCTGTCGCGTCACAAGGCACCGTGATCCTGGCCCCGCCGGTTCCGAGTTGTAGCTCGATGTCGACGACCGGGTGCTGGAGGGCCGCCCGGAACAGGTCCAGGCGCACCCTTGCATACGCTGACCCGACCTTGAGGACCCGAGGTACCCGCCAGGCTGAGCACCTGGTGGAGGTGCTCGTCCAACGCCTCGTGTGGGATGAGTCCTTCCGTGTACGTCTCCTGCAGGCGTCGCACGGCTGCTTCGAGGTCGTCTTCGCCGATCAGTGACGGCGATCCTTCCGGTAAGGAGGTCACGGGGTTCACCGTACTGCCGAGTCGGCGAGGTCAACCCGTCAAGGCATGCCCGGAGGTCGGGCGCCACCTGTCCCGCACCCCCCTTTGCGTATGCGTCTTGGTGATCTTTGCGTAACTGTGGCGCGGGGTCACACGCATTGCGTCGCGCGATGGTGGGACGCGGGGTCAGGTCGATGCCTGCTGGAGCGTCCGAATGGCGCTGGTGCGACAGCCTGGACTCGACTTGGGGCACGCAGAGGGCACGTCCCCCTGATTGGGAAGACAACAAGTAAGGCCCAGGTGCGTGACCTGGGCCTTCTTCATGGAGCGGGTGACGAGAATCGAACTCGCGCTCTCAGCTTGGGAAGCTGATGTTCTACCATTAAACTACACCCGCGTAAGACGCCGACCATGGTCGGTGCCTGGACGCTCGCTCACTCTACCCCATCGCTGGCCCCCGGTGTTCCCGCCGCGGGGTCGCCGGTCGTGCCGGGGGGTGGGATGCGGCTGCGGGCGGGCCGAGTTGGCGCGTACGGTGGGGGCGTTGGAGAGGGTGTGCGTGAGGGCGGAGTGCCGCCTGGAGAGTCGTCTCTTTCATCCCGTACTGTGGCTTTTGTCGTCAGGGTAGACAGCCAGACGCGGCTCTTGGGGAAGGGACTTGAAGGACTTGATGGAGCGCACCACCGTCGTCCGCTGTGCCGATGGGCACGTGTTCACCGCCGCCTCGTTCCCGATGCAGCAGGCCGAGCGACTCGGCCCCGGCAGGCTCGTCCGATGTCCGCGGTGTGCGCGGCTGCGGAGTGCCGTGCCGGTGGGTTCGCAGGAGCGGTAGCGGGAGACCCGGGGGCTGCCCCGGGCAGGATCGGGCGCGCGGCGCGGCGGCGGTTGTCGCAGCTCCGCGCGCCTTGCGTATCCTCGGTGCGTGCTTCTCTCAGACAAGGACATCCGGGCCGAGATCGACTCCGGGCGGGTGCGGATCGATCCGTTCGACGACTCCATGGTGCAGCCGTCGAGCATCGACGTGCGCCTCGACCGCTACTTCCGGGTGTTCGAGAACCACCGGTACCCGCACATCGACCCCTCCGTCGAGCAGGTGGATCTGACCCGGCTCGTGGAGCCGGAGGGCGACGAGCCGTTCATCCTGCACCCCGGCGAGTTCGTGCTGGCCAGTACGTACGAGGTCGTCTCGCTGCCCGATGATCTCGCCTCGCGGCTGGAGGGGAAGAGCTCGCTCGGGCGGCTCGGCCTCGTCACGCACTCCACCGCCGGGTTCATCGACCCCGGGTTCTCCGGGCACGTGACGCTCGAGCTGAGCAACCTCGCGACCCTGCCCATCAAGCTGTGGCCGGGGATGAAGATCGGGCAGCTCTGCATGTTCCGGCTCACGTCGCCGGCCGAGCACCCGTACGGGAGCGAGCGGTACGGGTCCCGCTACCAGGGGCAGCGGGGGCCCACCGCCTCCCGCTCCTTCCTCAACTTCCATCGGACCCAGGTGTGAACCCGGGCATGAACCCAGGTATGAGCAGGACGCGCGCATGAGTGATGTTCGGGAAAATCTGACCTACGAGCAGTTCGGCGTCGCCGTGCGCGAACTCGCCCAGACGATCGCGGACGACGGGTACGAGCCGGACATAGTGCTCTCCATCGCCCGCGGTGGGGTCTTCGTGGCGGGCGGGCTGGCCTACGCGCTGGACTGCAAGAACATCCACCTCGTGAACGTCGAGTTCTACACGGGGGTCGGGACCACGCTCGACATGCCGGTCATGCTCGCGCCGGTCCCCAACATCATCGACTTCTCCGACAAGAAGGTCCTGATCACCGACGACGTCGCCGACACCGGCAAGACGCTGAAGCTGGTGCGGGACTTCTGCCTCGACACCGTCGCAGAGGTCCGCAGCGCGGTGATCTATGAGAAGTCGCACTCGCTCGTCCAGTGCGAGTACGTGTGGAAGCGGACCGATGAGTGGATCAACTTCCCGTGGAGTGTCCTGCCTCCCGTGCACAGGTCCGGAACGGCCCCGAGGGAGAACAGGGAAGCCCTCTGACCTGAGATCGTCGATCCCGGCGTGGCCACCGCGCACGGAGCCTGTCACCTCCGATACCGCTGTGCCACTGCCGTGAAGGCGGCCTTGGGTTCCCATTCCATGTCGGGGTAGGTCTGCCCCCGGCGCCCTTCGAGGAGTTTGACGATGCCCAGGCCGGCCCGGTCCAAGTCGTCCCTGGGGTCGCCGTCCGGGCGGTGCGGGTAGCCGGGCAAGGCGAACAAGAACACGAACGCGCTGTCCACGCCCTCGGTCTCGAAGATCTCCAGCAGTTCACTCAGATACGCGGCCTGGCCGGCCTCGTCACGCTCGTACGTGTCGTTCAGCCGTACCGGGGCCTTGGTCGTCGGGTCGTGCTCGACCACTTCCAGCACCCGCCCTCCACGGTCTCCAGCGCCTCGGTAGGCCGCAGTGCCGAACCCGGTGATGGCGAGCGGCTTCGGGCCTTGGGTCAGGGTGCGCACCGCGTCCCGGAAGCGGTCGGCGACCTCGGCGGAGCGGATCAGCTCGAACGTCACCATGTCGAACGGGGTCCAGTCGACCTGCTCGAACTGGATGGCCGCGTAGGTGAGCCTGCCCCGGAAGCTCTCGCGGACCGTGGCCGCGGCCTCACGGAGAAACGCGTTCATCCGTACGCCGAGCTCGCGCATCGCTTCGCCCCGCCGCTCGGGTTGACGCATCAGATGCTCAACCCGCTCCTCGGGGCTCTCTCCGGACAGGAACCCGCGGTTCATCACGCTCAGCTCGACCCCTGCGACGAACACGACCGCGGCCCCCTGGTGCCGGATCCGTTCCGCCCGCTCGGCGCAGTCCCGGAGGAGCGTGAGGATCTGCTCCGGATCCAGCTCCAGCGGATAGGGCGAGAACCAGATCTCCAGGCCGAGGTCGGCTGCGGCACCTGCGGCCAGCTCCAGTCGGTCCGGGTCGCCGCCGATGATCTGGACCGCGTTGCAGTGGAGTTCGTCGCGGATGATGGCGAGCTCTCGCCGTACCACTCCGGGGTCGAAGTGCTCGTGGGACACCTGGCCGTCCATGACGAACCCGGTGTCGTAGGCGATTCCCCTGGCGCGCATGGTGACGTCCTCTCTGCCGGTCTCGGGAGGGTTGAGACTGACAGTAAATATGCGTGCCCGCAAGTTTGCGTGCGAGTAAATGTGCGGGCGCGTAACTTTTCGCGTACGCAGGTCCGTATGGAACCCTGGCGTCGTGACGACACCACCACCGGGGCTGCGGGAGCGGAAGAAGCAGGCCACGCGCGAGGCGCTGCGCGAGGCGGCCCTGCGCCTGGCCATGGAGCGCGGACCGGATCAGGTGCGAGTCGAGGACATTGCCGAGGCGGCCGGGGTCTCACCGCGCACCTACAACAACTACTTCGCCAGCCGCGAGCAGGCGATCGTCTCCGTTGTCACCGCGGACCGGGAGGCGCGCACCGCGGCGGCGGTCGCGGCCCGGCCCGCTGGAGTGCGCCTGGCTGACGCCGTCACCGAAGCACTGGTCGAGCAGTACACGAACATCGGCGAGCGCGAACACCAGGCGCTGCTGTTGATCACCACCCGGACCGCGCTGCGCGACGCGTTCCTCGACAGCGTCGCCGGCATCGAGTCCCCTCTCGCGGCGGTGATCGCCGAACGCCTGGGTGACGTCGAAGCGCCCACAGCCCGCGTCCTTGCGGCAAGCGTGGCAGCGGCAGTGCGCATCGCGTTGGAGGGCTGGCTCCAGCCGACCGGGAACGCGGGGGCCGGCGGGAGTTCCGGCGTCGGAGGACTGGTCGTGCCCTCCGGCTCACTGCCCGGCCGGCTCCGCGCGGCACTGGCGCCGCTCGCGCCCGCGTTCGACGCCGCGGAGCGACGCACCCAGCCGTGAAGTCCACCCGACTGGGGCTGGGGCGGCTGCTGGGCGAACCCCTGAAACCTGGTCAGCCGAGGGCCCTGCGCACGCACGCGGGCGGACCGGCTAGAACGTCCCCAGCTTCACGATCGACAGCAGCGCGATCAGCTGGATCGCCGACGCGCCCAGCGCCTTCGGCCAGGGCAGGTCGTGGGAGCGGGTGACCATCAGGGTCAGCAGGGCGCCGGCCGCGATCCAGGTGGCCCAGCCCAGGATCTGGACGAAGGGCGCGTCGCCGCCGGCGAACAGGGCGACGACCAGGCGCGGGGCGTCCGTGATGGACATGATCAGCATGGAGAGGCCGACCGTGGGCTGCCACGCGCCGTCGCCGCCGAGCTGGCGGGCCAGCGTGTGGGTGACCACGCCCAGGACGAACGCGCTCAGGACCATCGCCACGGCCGTCGTCAGGACGATCGGGACCGCGTTCGACAGGGTGGCGTTGATCGCCTCCTCGCGGGCGCCGTCGAAGCCGAAGACCGCCAGCAGGCCGTAGAGGAACGTCACGATGAGCGCCGGGGCCCACATCGCGTAGTCCCGCATCTGGAGGAAGGTCTGGTTGGGGGCGAGGACGACGCCCCTCAGCAGGTCCTTCCAGTGCAGGCGCGGGCCGACCGGGCCGGGGGCCGGGGCGGAGCCGGCGCGGTAGGTGTCGCCCTGGTTGTAGGGGTCGTCGACCGTGAACGCCTGGGTGTGGCCCGGGTTGTTGGCGGCGTACGGGTCGTACGGGGCCTGGCCGCCGGGCCCGCCCGGGTGGTGGCCGCCGTCGCCGAAGTACTCCGGCTCTCCGTGGCCGCCGCCGTGCGCCTGGGGCCACGGCGAGCCGCCCGGTCCGGGGCCGCCACCCCCGTACGGCTGCTGCGGGTACGGCTGCCGAGGCGCCGCCTGGCCGCCGTACGGCGGTCCCTGGGGCGCCTGCTGTCCGTACGGTGGGCGTTGCGGTCGCGCGTTTGGAGCGCCGTTGTCCCGGCCGCGTCCGATCCTGAATCCAGCCACGCCTTCGAACGTACCTGGTCCCGGAGAGTGACGTGCGGGGCCCGGCCATTCGGGGGACCCTTTGCGGCCGAGCTGTGACATCCCCTACGGGAGCCGGCCGGGGCGTCCCTTAGGGGCCCGTACGCGGCACGGCCGTACGCGGCACCCAGGGGACGCCCCGGCGGTCCGGCTGTCAGCACAGCGCGGTGAAACCCCACCAGCCGTCGTTGACGCGCCACGCCTTTTCGAGGCGGCCGTCACCGCGGCCCAGGTAGGCGAGCTGCCAGCCGGCGTTGTCCGACCAGCCGTCCAGCACGTAGTCCTCGTTGGTGACGGCGAGCAGGTCGGGAGCGTCCGAGCCGTTGAAGTCGCCGACCGAGACCAGATGCTCCATGACGTTCCAGCCGCCGGTGCCGATCAGCTTGCGGGTGCCGAGGCCGCCGGTGCCGGTGCCCGGGTAGAGCCAGAGCCTGCCGGTGGACGCCTCGCGTGCGTAGAGGTCGGGGTGGCCGTCGCCGTTTGTGTCGCCCATGCCGACCAGGGCGTTCATGGCGTTCCAGCCGCCGGTGCCGATCAGCGTGCGGGAGCCGAGGGTGCCGGTGGAGGTGCCCGGATAGAGGTAGAGCCTGCCGGTGGACTTCTCGGCGGCGACCAGGTCGGCGCGGCCGTCGCCGGTGAGGTCGCCGAAGGCGGTGACGTGGCGCATGCCGTTCCAGCCGCCGGTGCCGATCAGCTTGCGGGTGCCGAGGCCGCCGGTGCCGGTGCCCGGGTAGAGCCAGAGCCTGCCGGTGGACGCCTCCCTGGCGATGACGTCCTCGCGGCCGTCACGGCTGAAGTCCCCGTGCCGGGTGAGGGCGTTCATGGTGTTCCAGCCGCCGGTCCCGACGATGCGGCCGGTGCCGTCGCCCGAGGTGAACCAGAGGCGCCCCGCCCGGTCGCGGCTGATGACGTCGGCCCTGCCGTCGTCGTCCATGTCGCCGAAGCCCAAGGAGGCGGAGTTGGGGGTCGCCACCCAGTCCGGGTGGTCGCGCACGTTGCACTCGTGCGGGTCCTGGACGAAGCTGATCGAGCGGATCACGCTGCGGTTTTCCCCGTAGTACGCCCATCCCTCCCCCTCCGGGCGTTCCACCCACCAGAGGTAGCTCGACCTGTCGTAGTTCCGCTCGCCGTAGAGGCACGCGTCGGCGCTCTTGCGATTGGTGTACGAGTGGATGTCGTCGGCCCAGCGGCCCAGGTCCGCGACGTTCTTGTTCGTCTTCCACATCTTGCCGTCGGCGTCATCGCCGGTCCAGCCGCAGAAGTAGCCCTTGGGGCAGTCGTCCACGTGCGCTGCGGCCCCGGCGGCGTTGACGACGCTCAGGCCGGAGCCGGCCAGTACCAGGCCGGCGAGTGTGGCGACGGCCCGGTTCCATCGGTTCGCCATGCTGTTGTTTCCCCTCCCTGTGTTGCGGAGGCACCCTAGCCGGGCCGCGCAAGGTCCGTGATCCCGGCCTGGGAAAGGGGGCGGCCCCCGACCGCTGGGTCGGGGGCCGTGGGGCCTGGGACTGCGGTGCCGTGAGGGCTACTTCACCGGCTCCGGCGTCGGCTCGCTCTCGGTCTCCGGCTCGCCCGCCGGGTCGGCCGGGGTCTTCACGGAGTCCAGCAGCAGCTGGGCGACGTCGACGACCTGGATGGACTCCTTCGCCTTCCCGTCGTTCTTCTTGCCGTTGACCGAGTCGGTCAGCATGACGAGGCAGAACGGGCAGGCGGTGGAGACGATGTCCGGGTTGAGGGACAGGGCCTCGTCGACGCGCTCGTTGTTGATGCGCTTGCCGATCCGCTCCTCCATCCACATCCGCGCGCCGCCGGCGCCGCAGCAGAAGCCGCGCTCCTTGTGGCGGTGCATCTCCTCGTTGCGGACGCCCGGGACGGCGGCGATGATCTCGCGCGGCGGCGTGTAGATCTTGTTGTGCCGGCCCAGGTAGCACGGGTCGTGGTACGTGATGATGCCCTCGACCGGCGTGACCGGGAGCAGCTTGCCCTCGTCGACGAGGTGCTGGAGCAGCTGGGTGTGGTGGATGACCTCGTAGTCGCCGCCGAGCTGCGGGTACTCGTTGCCCAGGGTGTTGAGGCAGTGCGGGCAGGTGGCGACGATCTTCTTGGCCGACTTGGGCTTCTTCGACTCCTCGGTGACCTTGCCGTCGTCGTCCATCTCCTCGCCGAAGGCGGCGTTGAGGGACATGACGTTCTCCATGCCCAGCTCCTGGAAGAGCGGCTCGTTGCCGAGGCGGCGGGCGGAGTCACCGGTGCACTTCTCGTCGCCGCCCATGATCGCGAACTTGACGCCCGCGATGTGCAGCAGTTCGGCGAAGGCCTTGGTGGTCTTCTTGGCGCGGTCCTCCAGGGCGCCGGCGCAGCCGACCCAGTAGAGGTACTCGACCTCGGTGAGGTCCTCGATGTCCTTGCCGACGACCGGGACCTCGAAGTCCAGCTCCTTGAGCCACTCCAGGCGCTGCTTCTTCGCCAGGCCCCAGGGGTTGCCCTTCTTCTCCAGGTTCTTGAGCATCGTGCCCGCCTCGGACGGGAACGCCGACTCGATCATGACCTGGTAGCGGCGCATGTCGACGATGTGGTCGACGTGCTCGATGTCCACCGGGCACTGCTCGACGCAGGCGCCGCAGGTGGTGCAGGACCACAGGACGTCCGGGTCGATGACGCCGTTCTCCTCGAGGGTGCCGATCAGCGGGCGCTCCGCCTCGGCCAGCGCGGCGGCCGGAACACCGGCCAGCTGCTCCTCGGACGCCTTCTCCTCGCCCTCCATCGTCTTGCCGCCGCCGGCCAGCAGGTAGGGGGCCTTGGCGTGCGCGTGGTCGCGCAGGGACATGATCAGGAGCTTGGGGGAGAGCGGCTTGCCGGTGTTCCAGGCGGGGCACTGCGACTGGCAGCGGCCGCACTCGGTGCAGGTGGAGAAGTCCAGCAGGCCCTTCCAGGAGAACTGCTCGACCTGGGAGACGCCGAAGGTGTCGTCGTCGCCGGGGTCGGTGAAGTCGATCGGCTTGCCGCCCGAGGTCATCGGCAGCAGGGCGCCCAGCGCGGTGCCGCCCTTCGCGTCGCGCTTGAACCAGATGTTCGGGAAGGCCAGGAAGCGGTGCCAGGCGACGCCCATGTCGGTCTTCAGGGCGACGGTGATCATCCAGATGAACGAGGTCGCGATCTTCAGGCCGGCGAAGAGGTAGACGAGGTTCTGGAGGGTGGAGACGTCCAGGTCCCCGAGCGCGGAGACGACCGGGTACGAGATGAAGAACGATGCCTCGTAGCCGTCGACGTGGTGGAGGGCGCCCTCCAGCGCGTGCAGCATGAAGATGCAGACGCCGACGATGAGGATGACGGCCTCGACGAAGTACGCCTGGCCGAAGTTGGAGCCGGCGAAGCGGGACTTGCGGCCCGGCTTGTCCGGCCGGCTCAGCTGGCGGATCACGATCAGGACGAGGATGCCGAGCACCGTCATGGTGCCGATGAACTCGACGAAGACGTTGTACGGCGCCCAGTCGCCGATGACCGGCAGGATCCAGTCCGCCTCGAAGAGCTGTCCGACCGCGTTGACGATCGTCAGGAGCAGGGAGAAGAAGCCCACCGCCACGAACCAGTGCGCCACCCCGACGATGCCCCAGCGGTTCATCCGGGTGTGGCCGAGGAACTCCCGGACCACGGTGACGGTGCGCGCTGCGGGATCGTCGGTCCGCGTGCCGGCCGGCACCGGCTGTCCGAGCCGCATGTAGTTGACGATCTGCAGGACGGCGCGGCCGAACAGTGCGACGCCGACCACGATCAGGACCAGCGACACGATGATCGCGGCGAGTTGCATTTGGGGGCTCCTCGGGCCTGCGAGGTTGCGAGGGGATCGTTATTACTAAGCGGTAACTTAATCAGTCTGTCCGAGACTACCCCGATCCTGAGCCGCACTGTAGTCGGACGTGCGGTGATCTGCGTCGCTGAGGCAACCCTGACCCAGGTCGGTCACCGGCCCGGGCGCAGGGTCGGCCGCCCGCCCCGGCGCCACGCCGTAACGGGCGCGCAATTCATAGCAAAACGTGATATCCGGCATAGCTTATCCCCGTGCTCTACGGGATCGCCGCCGCCACCGCCTCGTTTCTCCTCGCCGCTCTCCTCGCCGGGGTGCTGCGCGCACCCGCCCTCTCCCTCGCCCTCGTCGACCGGCGCCGCCGGCGGCCGGTCCCGCTCTCCGGCGGGGTGGCCGTCGCCCTGGTCACCGCGCTGGCCGCCTGGGCCGGGGACTGGACCGGCGTCGTGCCGCTCGGCTCCGCCGCCGGCCGGCTGCTCCTCGGCGCGTCCGCCGTCGGTGTCCTCGGCCTCGCCGCCGACGTCTGGCGGCTGCGGCGGCGCTGGGTGCTCGCCGGTACGGCCGTCGCGGCGGCGTGCGTCGTGCCGTACGGCGAGACGGGGCCGATGGCCGGGGTGCTCGCCGTGGGATGGATCACGCTGGTCGCCTCCGCCTTCCGGGGGCTGGACCACGCCGACGGGGTGGCCGGCACGGTGGGGGTCGTGACCGCCTTCGGGGTCGCCGCCTGTGCCGCGGCGGAGCTGCGCGACGGGCTGGCGGTGGCGCTGCTCGCGCTGGCCGCCGCGCTGACCGGACTGCTGCTGCACAACTGGCATCCCGCGCGGATCGCGCTCGGTGCGTGCGGGGCGCTCTTCGCAGGGTTCCTGCTGGCCGGGTCCGCCGTGTTCACCCGCGCGGGCAGCGCACCCGCGAGCGGCGCGGCGGTGCTGTTCGCGCTGAGTGTGCCGGTCTGCCTGGACGCCGTACTCGTCCTGCTCTCGCGCCTGCTGGCCGGGCGGCCGGCGCTGCGGGGCGGGCCCGACCATCTCGCCCACCGGCTGCGCCGGCTCGGGCTCACTCCGCAGGGCGCCGCGGTGGCCGTCGGCGGGGCGTCGTGCGGGGCGGTGCTCGTGGGTGTGCTCGTGCACACGGGGCGGCTGGACGCGGCGGCGGTGTGGTGGGTGGCGGGCGGTGCGGCCGCCGCGCTGGCGGGACTGCTGCGGGTGCGGGTGTACGGGCCGCGGTGCGGGGCAGGGGCGGCAGGGGTGCCGGGACAGGCGCCCGGACGGCCCCGGACGCGGGTGCCGGCGGAGGGGCCGGTGTCCGGTCGGCCGCAGGCGCGGGTGCGGCGGCCGCGTACGGAGTCCCAGGTGCCTCCCGAGGCGGTCGGACCCCCTAGGGGTGCATCCTCCCGGGGGTCGATTTTCCCGGTTCGTCAGGCCACGCGTACCGAAGAAGCGCAGGTCAGCGCCCCATTGCGTGTAAGGAACGGATAAGAGTTGAGTCGGATCGACTCACCTACGTTGACCGCACGAAGGCCGTCATGCACACTTGAGCCTGTTCCACTCAAGTCAGCTGGAGGTTATTCACCATGGCACGTGCGGTCGGCATCGACCTGGGCACGACTAATTCCGTCGTCAGCGTTCTGGAGGGCGGCGAGCCCACCGTCATCACCAACGCCGAGGGCGCCAGGACCACGCCGTCCGTCGTCGCCTTCGCCAAGAACGGTGAGGTGCTGGTCGGCGAGGTGGCCAAGCGCCAGGCGGTCACGAACGTCGACAGGACCATCCGGTCGGTCAAGCGCCACATGGGCACCGACTGGAAGATCAACCTGGACGGCAAGGACTTCAACCCGCAGCAGATCAGCGCCTTCGTGCTGCAGAAGCTGAAGCGGGACGCCGAGTCCTACCTGGGCGAGAAGGTGACCGACGCGGTCATCACCGTCCCGGCGTACTTCAACGACGCCGAGCGCCAGGCCACCAAGGAGGCCGGCGAGATCGCGGGCCTGAACGTCCTGCGCATCGTCAACGAGCCGACCGCCGCCGCGCTGGCGTACGGCCTCGACAAGGACGAGCAGATCATCCTCGTCTTCGACCTCGGTGGCGGCACCTTCGACGTCTCGCTGCTGGAGATCGGCGACGGCGTCGTCGAGGTGAAGGCCACCAACGGTGACAACCACCTCGGTGGTGACGACTGGGACCAGCGTGTCGTCGACTACCTGGTGAAGCAGTTCCAGGCCGGCCACGGCGTGGACCTGTCCAAGGACAAGATGGCCCTCCAGCGCCTGCGCGAGGCCGCCGAGAAGGCCAAGATCGAGCTGTCCTCGTCCACCGAGACCTCGATCAACCTGCCCTACATCACCGCCTCCGCCGAGGGCCCGCTGCACCTCGACGAGAAGCTCACCCGGGCGCAGTTCCAGCAGCTGTCGGCCGACCTCCTGGAGCGCTGCAAGACGCCGTTCCACAACGTCATCAAGGACGCCGGCATCCAGCTGTCCGAGATCGACCACGTCGTCCTCGTCGGCGGCTCGACCCGTATGCCGGCCGTCGCCGAGCTGGTCAAGGACCTGACCGGCGGCAAGGACGCCAACAAGGGCGTCAACCCGGACGAGGTCGTCGCCATCGGCGCCGCCCTGCAGGCCGGTGTCCTCAAGGGCGAGGTCAAGGACGTCCTGCTCCTCGACGTCACCCCGCTGTCCCTCGGTATCGAGACCAAGGGCGGCATCATGACCAAGCTGATCGAGCGGAACACGACGATCCCGACGAAGCGTTCGGAGATCTTCACCACCGCCGAGGACAACCAGCCCTCCGTGCAGATCCAGGTCTACCAGGGCGAGCGCGAGATCGCGGCGTACAACAAGAAGCTCGGGATGTTCGAGCTGACCGGTCTGCCCCCGGCGCCCCGCGGCGTCCCGCAGATCGAGGTCGCCTTCGACATCGACGCCAACGGCATCATGCACGTGACCGCGAAGGACCTCGGCACGGGCAAGGAGCAGAAGATGACCGTCACCGGCGGCTCCTCGCTGCCGAAGGACGAGGTCGACCGGATGCGCCAGGAGGCCGAGAAGTACGCGGAGGAGGACCACGCCCGCCGCGAGGCCGCCGAGTCCCGCAACCAGGGCGAGCAGCTCGTCTACCAGACGGAGAAGTTCCTCAAGGACAACGAGGACAAGGTCCCCGGCGAGATCAAGACCGAGGTCGAGGAGTCCGTCGCCGAGCTGAAGGAGAAGCTCAAGGGCGAGGACACCGCCGAGATCCGCACCGCCACGGAGAAGGTCGCCGCCGTCTCGCAGAAGCTGGGCCAGGCCATGTACGCCGACGCCCAGGGCGCGCAGGCCGCCGGCGGCGAGGCCCCGGGCGCCGGTGCCACCGCCGGTGACGGCGACAAGGCCGACGACGACGTCGTCGACGCCGAGATCGTGGACGACGAGCGCAAGGACGGTGCCGCGTGACGGAGGAGACCCCGGGCTTCGACGAGAAGCCCGACGTCCCCTCCGGCGCCAGCCCTGACGACGCCGAGCCGAAGGCCGCCGCCCCCTCCGCGGAGGAGGGCGCGGCCCCGGCCGGGGACGCGAGCGAGAACGCGGGCCTGGTGGCCCAGCTGGACCAGGTGCGCACCGCGCTCAACGAGCGCACGGCGGACCTCCAGCGGCTCCAGGCCGAGTACCAGAACTACCGCCGCCGCGTGGAGCGGGACCGCGTCGCGGTCAAGGAGGTCGCCGTCGCGAACCTCCTGACCGAGCTGCTCCCGATGCTGGACGACATCGGCCGCGCCCGGGAACACGGGGAGCTGGTCGGTGGCTTCAAGTCCGTCGCGGAGTCGCTGGAGACGGTCATCGCCAAGATGGGCCTCCAGCAGTTCGGCAAGGAGGGCGAGCCCTTCGACCCGACGATCCACGAGGCCCTGATGCACTCCTACGCACCGGACGTCACCGAGACGACCTGCGTGGCGATCCTGCAGCCGGGGTACCGGATCGGCGAGCGCACCATCCGCCCCGCGCGGGTGGCCGTCGCCGAGCCGCAGCCCGGCGCGCAGACCGTCAAGCCGGCCGAGGAGAGCACCGAGGCCGAGGACGGCCCCGACGCCGCGGAGAACAAGGAGAGCGGTGGCCCGGAGGAGGGCTGACGTCAGTAATCGAAGCGGGAAGGAGGGACGTCGGGGATGAGCACCAAGGACTTCATCGAGAAGGACTACTACAAGGTCCTCGGCGTCCCCAAGGACGCCACCGAGGCCGAGATCAAGAAGGCGTACCGGAAGCTCGCCCGCGAGTACCACCCGGACGCCAACAAGGGGAACGTCAGGGCGGAGGAGCGCTTCAAGGAGATCTCCGAGGCCAACGACATCCTCGGTGACTCCAAGAAGCGCAAGGAGTACGACGAGGCCCGCGCCCTCTTCGGCAACGGCGGTTTCCGTCCGGGGCCGGGCGCGGGCGGCGGCGGCACCTTCAACTTCGACCTGGGCGACCTCTTCGGAGGCGGCGCCCAGGGCGGGGGCCAAGGGGGCGGCGCCGGCGGCTTCGGCGGCGGCCTCGGGGACGTGTTCGGCGGCCTGTTCAACCGCACCGGTGGCGGTCCCGGCACCGGCACGCGGACCCAGCCGCGGCGCGGCCAGGACATCGAGTCCGAGGTCACGCTGAGCTTCACGGAGGCCATCGAGGGCGCCACGGTGCCGCTGCGGATGTCCTCGCAGGCGCCCTGCAAGGCCTGTTCGGGCACCGGCGACAAGAACGGCACACCGCGCGTGTGCCCGACCTGCGTCGGCACCGGCCAGGTCGCGCGGGGCTCCGGCGGCGGCTTCTCGCTCACCGACCCGTGCCCGGACTGCAAGGGCCGCGGCCTGATCGCCGAGGACCCCTGCGACGTCTGCAAGGGCTCCGGACGCGCCAAGTCCTCGCGGACGATGCAGGTCCGCATCCCGGCCGGGGTGTCGGACGGGCAGCGCATCCGGCTGCGCGGCAAGGGCACGCCGGGCGAGCGGGGCGGACCGGCGGGCGACCTGTACGTGGTCGTGCACGTCAAGGAGCACTCCGTCTTCGGCCGCAGGGGCGACAACCTCACGGTCACCGTCCCCGTCACCTACACCGAGGCGGCCCTCGGCGGCGAGGTGCGGGTGCCGACCCTGGGCGGTCCGCCCGTCACGCTGAAGCTTCCGCCGGGCACGCCCAACGGGCGCACCATGCGGGCCCGCGGCAAGGGCGCGGTCCGCAAGGACGGCAGCCGGGGCGACCTCCTGGTCACCGTCGAGGTGAGTGTTCCGAAGGACCTGACGGGGAAGGCTCGTGACGCGCTGGAGGCGTATCGCGAGGCGACCGCGGACGAGGATCCGCGGGCGGAGTTGTTCCAGGCCGCGAAGGGAGCTTGATGGGGATGGACGGTCGTCGACGCAACCCGTATGAACTGACCGAGGAGACCCCGGTCTACGTCATCTCGGTGGCGGCCCAGCTCTCCGGTCTGCACCCGCAGACCCTGCGCCAGTACGACCGCCTCGGCCTGGTCTCCCCGGACCGCACGGCCGGGCGCGGCCGGCGCTACTCGGCCCGCGACATCGAGCTGCTCCGCCAGGTGCAGCAGCTGTCGCAGGACGAGGGCATCAACCTGGCCGGAATCAAGCGCATCATCGAACTGGAGAACCAGGTCGCCGCGCTCCAGGCCCGAGTCGCGGAGATGGCCGACGCCCTCGACGGGGCGGCGACGGCCATGCGCCAGCGCGAGGCGGCGGTGCACGCGTCGTACCGCCGTGACCTGGTCCCTTACCAAGAGGTACAGCAGACCAGCGCCTTGGTCGTGTGGCGTCCCAAGCGCCATGGCCAGACCTCGGACTGACCTCGGTCCGGCAGGCGGCACAAGGGCGGACGGCATCGACAGCCCCGGAGGTCCGATCGGACCTCCGGGGCTTGTTCACAACGGTGCTGTCTCATTGGTCTAGTACTTCTTGACGATTTGGTGAAGACAGCGTTGGCTTCCTTCACCAGGGGGACCAGGAGGACCAGGGGTCACCTGGGTCACCGACAACACCCGTGTGTTCGGAAGGTAAGCGCAGTGAGCAGCCGTGCCCGTCGTACCGCCATATCCGTGGCCGCGTCCGTGATGACGCTCTCGCTGGCCTCCTGCGGCGTCCTGGGCGCCTCGGACAGCAGTGGCGAGGCGAGCCCGACCAAGGGCAACGACATCACCGTCGGCCTGCTGCTGCCGGAGAAGGCGAACACGCGCTACGAGCAGTTCGACTACCCCTTCTTCAAGGCGAAGGTCGGCGAGCTCACGAACGACGCGGGCAACGTCAAGTACGCCAACGCCGAGGCGAGCGCGTCGAAGCAGACCGAGCAGATGCAGCAGATGATCGACGACAAGGTCGACGTGATCGTGCTGGACGCGGTCGACTCGCAGTCCATCGGGGACGGCGTGCAGAAGGCCAAGGACGCCGGCATCCCGGTCATCGCCTACGACCGGCTGGCCGAGGGCCCGATCGACGCGTACATCTCCTTCGACAACGAGCTGGTCGGCGAGGTGCAGGGCCGCTCCCTGCTCGACGCGCTCGGCGGCGCGGACAGCTCCGACAAGATCGTCATGATGAACGGCTCGCCCACCGACCCGAACGCCAAGCAGTTCAAGGCCGGCGCGATGTCCGAGCTGAACGGCAAGGTGACGATCGCCCAGTCCTTCGACACCAAGGACTGGAAGCCGGAGAACGCCGAGGCGAACATGACCGAGGCGATCGGGAAGATCGGCAAGGACAACATCGCGGGCGTCTACTCCGCCAACGACGGCATGGCGGGCGGCGTCATCAAGGCCCTGGAGGACGCGGGCGTCACCGACCTGCCGCCGATCACCGGCCAGGACGCGGAACTCTCCGCGGTCCAGCGGATCGTCACCGGCGAGCAGTACATGAGCGTCTACAAGTCCTACCCGCAGGAGGCCGAGAACGCCGCGGAGATGGCCGTGGCGCGGGTCCAGGGCCGGGACATCCAGTTCGACGCCCTCGCCCGCGACAAGGTCGACAGCCCCACCCACAAGGGCATCCCCGCCCAGCTCGTCCCCGTCGTCGCCCTCACCCAGGGCAACATCGACGAGACGGTGATCGCGGACGACTTCTACAAGGTCAGCGACATCTGCACGGCGAAGTACGCGGACGCCTGCGGGGAGATCGGGCTGAAGTAGGCGGTCCCCCCCCGGCAGGGCGGGGGGCGCGTCCACACCCCCCAGCGGGTGGATTCTCCTCCCGTTCGTCCCCGAGCAGTCTGGGAGCCACAGGAAACGCACGGCTCTCCACGGTGCGTTTCCCTCCCTGCCGCCTGTCGCGGCACGGGCACTCCGTCAGACGAGGGGACACACTTCAGTGAACATCAGAATCGCTCGACGGCTCGGGGTCGGGGCCATCGCCGCCCTGGCCCTGAGCACGGCGACGCCCGCCTTCGCGTACGAGATCGGCCCGCACTCCTACAGCGGCGAGCTCCGTTTCTGGACCGAGGGCAATCGCTCGATCATGAACATCAAGGACACGGGTTCCAGCCACTGGGTGAAGGCGGAGTACTACCGGGTGGCCCACTCGGGCACCAAGCTGACCCTGTGGAACAAGAACGGCCCGAACGGTCCGTCCGACAACGACGGCAACAGGGGCACCGTCGAGAGCAGCAGGGCCTCCGAGATCTACAAGGCCCGCGGCACGGTGTCCCGCAACAACCTGCCCGACTGGCACACCAGTTGGTACTCGGGCTGACGCAGTTCCGCCCACGCAGCCCGACCACTGCCTGACCGAGGGGCCGACCCGGCCCCTCGGTCAGGCATGCGTGGTCCGCGACGTACACCTCGAGTGATCCCCCCGACCAAGGGAGCTCCGCGTGACCTCAACCCCCCGTCCCCCTGTTCTGCGGCTCAGTGAGGTGGTCTACGGCGTGTCCGGCCGGAGTCTGCTCGCCGGTGCCGATCTCACCGTTCCGCCGGGTGCTTCCGTCTCCGTGATGGGGCCGTCCGGGAGCGGGAAGTCGACCCTGCTGATGTGCGTCATGGGGCTGATACGCCCGCAGTCGGGTCGCGTGGAGGTCGTGGGGCAGGACGTGACCCGGCTGTCCGCGCGGGCCCTCGCCGCGCATCGGCGGCGCCACGTGGGCATGGTCTTCCAGTTCGGCGAGCTGCTGCCCGAGCTGACCCCGGTGGAGAACGTGATGATCGCGAGCCTGCTCGCCGGGGAGGCGGTGACCGACGCACGCTCCCGCGCCGAGTCGCTGCTCACCCGCCTCGGTGTGCCCCGGGCCGCGGCCACGCGGGACCTGTCCGGCGGCGAGAGGCAGCGCGTCGCTGTGGGGCGCGCCCTGGTCAACACCCCCGGGCTGCTGCTGGCCGACGAGCCGACCGGAGCGCTGGACGGCGAACAACGGGAGTCCGTGGCGGACCTGTTGTTCAGTACCCCGCGCGAACACGGGTGTGCCCTGGTGGTGGTGACGCACGACCCGTCGGTGGCCGGTCGCGCCGACGTTCGGCTGCACCTGCACGAGGGGCGCCTGGTCCAGGCCCGGGAGGTGCGGTGAACGGGGCCGCTCTGCGGGGGCAGTTGCTGCGCATGGGGCGAGCCGCGTCCGGGACGGCGGAAGCGGGCCGCATCCGGTACTTCGCGCTCTTCGCGGCCACCACCGTGGCCGTCCTCACCGTCTGCGGATTCCTGCTCGCGGTGTCCTCCTTCGACGGCAGGACCGAGCGCAGCCAGGCCCGTTGGCCCCAGACCGCCGACAACGGCTCCGCCACGCTCCTGTGGCGGGCGACGCTGGCGAGCGCCGGCGACCGCCAGTACGACGTGGTCTACATAGAGCCCCTGACCCCGCGTGCGCCCCTGCCACCCGGCCTGAACGACTGGCCGGAGCCCGGACAGGCCGTGCTCTCCCCGGCCCTGAAGGCGGCCGGGCCCCAGGTCCGCCGCGAATACGGCCGGAGCGTCGGCACCATCGCCCCGGACGGCCTGGAGTCGCCGAGCGAGTACTTCGCCTACGTACGGCCGACGCAGGAGCGACTGGACGCCGAGAACATGACCAGGGCCTCGGGATTCGGCGTCTCCTGGACGCCGTCGCTCGGTGAGCACATGTACAACTTCGGGCCGAAGGAGTTCCACTGGGCCTATCTCGCGATGGTGGGCCTTCCCGCCGGCCTGTTCGTCGTGATCGCCGCCAGGGTCGGCGCCGCGGCCCGGGACCGGCGGACCGCGGTCCTCACCGCGCTGGGCGCCTCGGCCACCGCCCGGGCCTGGTTCTCCGTGGGCGAGGCGTTCCTTCCCGTGGCGCTCGGGGCGTCGGCCGCGGCCGTGACGGTCGCCCCCGTACTCCTCACCGACGTGCCGCTGCCCGTCGTCGACTTCGTGCTGTACGAACCGGACGCCCGCGCCGCGCTCCCCGGCCTGGTGGGCGCCGTGCTGGGCGCACCCCTCGCGGTGCTGGCCGCGGTGGTACTGCTCCAGCCGCGCCACCGGCCGGGCGGCTCGACCCGGCCCGTGGCCGCCGGTCGGCGTCGCGAGTGGATGCTGTGGCTGTTCCCCGTGGCGCTCTTCGGCACGGTCCGGGGCACCGACCTGGCTCCGTACGATCTCCGCCTGCCGGTCCTGGCGGCCGGAAGTGTGATCACCATCGCCCTGCTGCCCGGAGTGGCCGGCGCGGTGGTGGCGGCGACCGGGCCCTCACTGGCCCGATTGGGCGCCGCGCGCGGGCGGGTGGGCATGCTGGTCGCGGGCCGGCGGCTGGCGGCGGGCGCGCGCCCGGTGGCCCGGCTGGTGGCGGCGGTGGTCATCGCGATCGGGCTGGCCGCGCAGGGCCAGATCGCGATCAGCCTGTTCACGGACATGAGCGACCGGGTCGACGCGGTGGAGGACCACCTCGGCACCAGCGTCCTGCACGTGTCGACGACCCTCTCCACGGCCACCGCCGACGTGGCGGCCTTCGAACGGGATCTGGGGACGGGAGTGCACGCACTTACCATGACGAGGGATCCCCGGTCGGGGCGGATCGACCTCGTCGCGGACTGCCCGGTCTGGCGGGACCTGGGCGTCACGTGTCCGACCGCGGCCCCCGCCGAACTGCGCACCCGGCACGCCGGTCTGGCCCGTGCGGCGGAGCTGGAGCGGTCCGTCGGGGCACACCTCTACGCCCGTAGGGGCGACGTGACCAAGACCGTCCGTACAGCCGAGGAAGCGGCCATGGTGGTCCTGGCCCGGGACGGACGGCAGTTGTCGCTGCCACGGGTGCACCAGGCCGCCAACGCGCACGTGGCGATGGCGACGGACGTCCAGGTCTTCGCGATGGCGGGCACCTTCGGCGGCAGTGGCGAGGGCGTCGCGGCCCAGCGGTGGCTGGAGCTGCTCTCCGTGGCGGGCGTCCTGGTGATCGTGGTGGTGGCGGGGGTCGGCTCGGTCGCCCAGTTCGTCCGGACCGGCCGCGAACTGGGGCCGGTCTCGGTGCTGAGCGGCAACGGCCGCGTCTACTACGCAGTCTCCGGCTGGTCCCTCCTGGCGCCGACCGCCTTCGCGGTGTGCGCGGCCGTCGCCGTGACGTGGTACGTGACCACACCGCTGATGGCCGACTCCGCCGACCGGCTGTCCGCGCTGTCGGCGGTGGGCGCGGCCGGTCTGGCGTGCGCCGCGGTGATGGCGTGGTGGGGCGCCAGAACGGCCTCCGCCGCGGGACTGGCGTGGCGCCCGCGCAACGACTGAGGCGAGGCGTGCCGGGGGGTGTGGACATGCGGTGGTCCACACCCCCGGGCGATCAAGGCCCCTCGCCACCTGGGCGGGCCTTGGACTCTCGCGCCTGTGCGCTCGTCGTCGGCTGTTCGGGGACATGGGCCTGCCACACGATGCGGGAGGCCTGGACGCGGTTGTCGACACCGAGCTTGGCGTAGACCCCGCGGATGTGGTCCTTCACCGTGTGCGCACTGATCCCCAGTGCCTCGGCCATGTCGGGATTCGAGGCACCCTCCGCCAGTAACCGGGCGATCTCCCGCTCACGGGCGCTGAGCCTCTCCAGCATCCCCCGCGCGGCGACCACCGCGTCCGCCATGCGGCCGGGCCGGACGTACTGATCGACGAGGAACCGGGCGGCAACCGGTCCGAGGGCGACGGTGCCTTCGGCGGCTGCCCGGACCGCCCACGGCAGGTGCCGTACGGAGTTGCCCCGCAGCAGAATCCCGCGCGCTCCGTGGCGGAGCAGTGTGCGTGTGCCGTGTTCCGACAAGGAGTCGACCAGTACGACGTGTGCGGGAGCGACGGCCGGGACACCGGCCGCCCCCGGTGCGGCCGGCTTCGGTCGCCGGAGAGCGTCGAGCGCCTCCTCCGCACTGCGGTGCATGCTGGTCAGGACGTCCGGACGGGACGTCCTGACCAGAGGGGCCGCCGGGTCCGAGTTCTCGCAGACGATCCGGATCCTGGTGTCCTCCTCCAGCACACGTCTGACCCCGGCCCGTTCCAGCGGCTCCCGGCCGAGTACGCCCACGCGTATCACGATCTCTGTCCTCCCCCATGCGCACCCCCACGCGCCGTCCGGGCACCCGGCCCTGCCCACGCGACGGCAAGGCGGCCTCAGTACGGCAGGCGGAGCCGGTCATGCTCCGCCGTCACCCAGCATGCACGCTGCGTACAACCCTGCGACACCTTCAGCTTGTTGCAACGAGCGGAACCGGAGGGCGTACGTAAAGGGTTATTACGGCGCATATTGATGTGGCGTGGGAGGGGAGCCGTGTTGCGGAGCCGGTCCCGGCCGCGCATAGTTGCGCTGCGGAGGAGCCGGAACCGGGGGTGGGATGGGCGATGGCCGGGCACGGGGCTCAGGAGCATCCGCACGGGGCCGACCGGCTGTGCGCGGCCGGGGACCGTGTGTACTCCCGGGCCGTACGACGCGGCCGGGTGCCGCGCCAGGACGCCGAACCGGTCCCCTGCCTCCTCGAACTCGCCCTGCTGCACCCCGACCCCGACGACATGGACTGGCTGGTGCCGACCTCTCCGCAGGAGGTCATGACGCGGCTGCTGCGCGGGGTCCACGACGAGGTCAGCGCGAGTCAGCGGCGGGTGGGCTCGGCGGTGGAGGCTTTCGAGTGGTACGCGGGGCTCGGCCGGCTCATCCACGCCTCCGCCGGGACGGAGAGTTCGGCGATCCGGGTCCTCGACGGGCTGGCCCGTATCCAGGCCGCGATGGACGAGGCGACGCAGGCGTGCACGACGGAGGTGCTCACCGTGCAGCCCGGCGGCATCCGGCGTGAGGCGGAGCTGTCGGAGGGGCTGCACCGGGCGCTGGCGCTGCGCGGGCGCGGGGTGCGGATGCGGGACCTGTACACGCACGTCGCCCGGCACGGCCAGGGCCTCCTCAACTACCTCGAGTTGATGGGCGACGCGGTGGAGGCCCGCACGCTGGACGAGGTCATCGACCGCCTCATCCTCTTCGACCGCACGGTCGCCTTCATCCCGGCCAACACCGACCGCACGATGGCCCTCGAACTGCGCCACCCCGCGCTGGTCTCCTACCTGGTCACGGTCTTCGAACGCCTCTGGCGCCTCGCCATCCCGCTCTCCGCCGCCCTCCCCGACACCGGCATCGAGGGCATCTCCCACCGCGAGCAGTCCATCGCGGCGCTGCTGGCGGAGGGCCACCAGGACGCGGTGATCGCGGAACGGCTGGGCATAAGCGTCCGCACGGCCCGCGCGCACATCGCCCGCCTCTCGGAGACCCTGGGCGCGGCGAGCCGTACCCAGCTGGGCGTCCGCATAGCCCAGGCAGGCCTGGACGGCACCACCCAGGGCGTCCCCGCCCCCGTCATCCTTCCCGGTCAAGAATCCCCGACCGCCCGATGAGATACCCGAGCTGAGCCCGGCTCTCGCTGCCGAGGGTGGCGGCGAGTTTGGCGATGTGGACGCGGGCGGTGCGGACGTTCATGCCGAGGCGTTCGGCGATGACGTTGTCGGTGTGGCCTTCGATGAGGAGGGCGGCTATGGCGTGTTGGCGGGGGGTTATGCCGTCGGGCGTCAGGCGTTCGACAGTCCCGGGATGCATGGGCGACGCAAGGCGCCAGAGCCGGTCGAACGTCGTGATGAAGTGGGACAGTAATGCCGGGTGCCGCACTTCCAGGGCCAGTGATCGATCGGCATTGGCGGGGATGAAGGCGACCGCGCGGTCCACGACGATGAGGCGTTCGGTGATCTCGTCGAGAGTCCTGGCTTCCACGTCGCCGGTCAGTTTCTCGTAGCGCGCGAGCACGTAGGGGGCGTTGCGGACGGTGTGCTGGTAGAGGGCGCGGATGCGGCCTCCGCGGTCGAGGAACGCCTGGTCCCGCTCCATGGCGGCTTCGTGGTGGTGGAAGGGCGGCCTGACGAGACCGTCATGCGGCTGGATCGTGAGGACCTGCTCGGAGGCGGCGACCATCGATCTGCCGATGACCTCCCCGATGCGTTCCTTGCCGCTGAGCACCTTCAGGGCGGGTGTGTCCTCGGCGGCCCGCGGATGGGTGTCGGGCCGCATGAGCGTGCTGAAGATCTCGATCAGCTGTGTCTCGCTGCGCCTCTTGTCCGCGATGTGTTCGCCGGAGGCGCGCAGCAGCCCGTGCAACGCTGCCACCGGGGGCACCGGTTCGAGTCTGTCGTAGTGGTCGAGTGAGAGTTGGAGCAGTCCGTAGTCGATGAGGCAGGGTGCGGCTTCGGCGGCGGCGGGCGATACGTGTCCTCGTTCAAGCGCCTGTCGGTACAACTCCAGTCCGATGCCGCACAGCTGCTCCGGTCCGTGTGCCAGGTGTGAGCTCGTCACCGAGCGGTGTCTCCCGTCTTGAGGATCCCGGACTCGGCGATGAGGTACCCGAGCTGAGCGCGGCTCTCGCTGCCGAGGGTGGCGGCGAGTTTTGCGATGTGGACGCGGGCGGTGCGGACGTTCATGCCGAGGCGTTCGGCGATGACGTTGTCCGTGTGGCCTTCGATGAGGAGGGCGGCTATGGCGTGTTGGCGGGGGGTTATGCCGTTGAGGGTGGGCTTTTCGACGGCTTGGGGGTGCATGGGGGTGGCGAGGCGCCAGAGGCGGTCGAAGGTGTTGACGAAGTAGGCGATGAGGGCGGGGTGGCGGACTTCGAGGGCGAGGGTGCGGTCGGCGCTGGCGGGGATGAAGGCGACGGTGCGGTCGACGATGATGAGGCGTTCGGTGATTTCGTCGAGCGTGCGGGCCTCCACGTCGCCGGTCAGTCGCTCGTAGCGCACGCGTTGGTAGGGGGCGTGGCGGGCAGTGTGCTGGTACAACGCCCGGACTCGGGCGCCCCGATTGAGGAAAGCTTGGTCTCGCTCCATGGCCCCTTCGAGTATGTCGGGGCGCCTGGTGACGTATGAATCGTGCGGCTGGATTGCGAGAAGCTCGTTCCTGCCCTCAGTCATGGCTTCCTCGATGGCCTGGCCAGTGCGCTCCTTGCTGGCGAGGATTCTGAGGGCGGGGGTGTTCTCGATGTCGCGGGTTCCCATGCGTATGAGGGGCTCGAAGACATCGGCCATGCGCTGCCCGCGCCGTCGCTCGTCGGCGATGCGGTCCGCCGAGGACCGGAGCAGGCGTTGCAGCGCGACGGTGGGCGGGACGGGCTCCAATCGGTCCAGGTCGTCGATCGCCGGATGGAGGAGGCCGTTGTCGATCAGACAGGGTGCCGTCGCTGCCTCGGCGGTGGGAAGGTGTCCTTCTCGCAGTGCACGGGCGTATGTCTCCAGACCCGCATCACACAGCTCCTCCGCTCCGTGGTGATGCACCTCAGGGGTCACGCGTGACTCTCTTCTGCGATTGGGATCAGTGGTCCTTCTCCAGGATCCCGGACTGGGCTATGAGAAAGCCGAGTTGGGCGCGGCTGCCGCTTCCCAGGGCCAGGGCCAGTTTGGCGATGTGGGCACGGCAGGTGCGGACGTTCATGCCCAAGCGGCGGGCGATGGCCTCGTCGACGTGTCCCTCAACGAGGAGTTTGGCGATGGAGTGCTGGATGTCTGTGATGCCGTCGGGGGCCGGTTCGTAAGGCGTGCCGACATTGAGCGGAACCGCGCGTGCCCACATGAACTCGAAGACTTTGACCAGGTAGCGGACCAGGCCAGGGTGGCGCAGCTCCAGGGCGACTTGCCGGTCTTCCCGGGTCGGGATGAAGGCGACCGTCTCGTCACAGATAATGAGTCGCTCGACCAACTCGTCGATGGTGCGAACCTCGACCTTGCCGTTCGCGATCTGGTCCACGTAAGCGAGTGTCTCAGGACTGTGTCGGGCGGTGTGCTGATAGAGGGTTCGCAGCCGAACCCCTCTTTCGATCAGCGGCCTGTCACGTTCAAGGCCCTTCAGGAGATTGCTCTCCAGCCGACGACCGCCGGGCTGCACCGTGAGCACCTCGGACTGGCACTCTGAGGTGGCCAAATTGAGTGCCGAGTTGATCCGATCCCTCCCCTCCAGGACAGTGATGGCGTGGGTGGATCCGGTGCTCTGTGCACTGGCTGCCATGAACGGCTCGAAGGCGTCCGCCAGTTGCACGGAGAGACGCCTGCGCTCCGTGATCTCCCGCTCGATCGGGTGGAGGCGCTGCGCGAGGGCGACCGTCGGAGGGATGGGGCGCAGCCACGTGGGATCGTCCGGGTCGGGGTGGAGCAGTGCGAAGTCCATCAGGCAGGGGGCCGACTCGACGTCAGCGCGAGCGATGCGGCCGGCACGCAGCGCACTGACGTAGATTCGGCTGCCTTCGTCACACAGTTCGGTTATGGCATGGGGATGTGCCACTTGTGTCTCGTTTGTCCCCAATTTTCCACCCCCCAGGGTCCTGAACATGCAGGAACATGATGCACCGATTGTGTGGCCATGACGTGCCTGAATGAGCCATCGTCTTATCCGACGGGGGAAGAGGAGACCATCGAGTGAGGACGAAGCCGACTATGAGTAAGAGAATGCTTCGCTCGGTTCTTGCCGCTGCTCTTTCCGCCGTTGTGGTGTTCGGGGCCGCGAGCAGCCTGGCCGGCAAGTCCAGCGACGTTCGTGCGGATACGGGGTCGATCACGGTCGTCGCTGGTGTGGACCACACCGACGACACCTCTTGGAACTGATCGCGATGACCACGCCACCCGACGACCGCTCCTTCCGCCGAGAAATGGCCACCGCCTACCGCTCCGGCTGGCACTTCATCGACCTGGTCACCGCGATCCCCCACCCCGGTGACTCCCTGATGGTGACCGTCTTCGGCGAGCCGGTCGTCGTCACGCTGGACGAGGACGGTGACGTGCGTGCGTACCGGTGTCTGCGGCGGCCTCGGGGGGCGCCGCAGCCCGTGCGGTGTGCCATCCGGTACGGAATGATCTTTGTGAACCTGGACCAGCGGGACCACCGGCTCGCGCCGCCGGAGGTCTCCGACATCAGGACCATCTCGGCCACCCCCCGCAGCGCCTGACGCGATTCCCCCGTCGTAACAAATCGCTCAGGTGCTTCCCCCCGGCAGCGGCGTCACCGTGACCTGAACACGGTGACGCCGCTGTCGTATGTAGGGGTATGTGCGGGTACTGCGGATTCCTGAGCCTGGCTGAAAAGCTCCTGCCCGTGTCGGATCACGTCCTGATCTCGCCCGGGTTCCGTCCGGATGTCCCCACGGAACCCGTGGCCGACCCTCCTTGAGTGAAATAGACTCAACTTTGTGTACGTTGTCTGAGTCAGCACTGGGAGACATGGAGACACGGAGGAGAGCCAGAACGTGGACGCCGAGCTGACCAACCGGAGCCGGGACGCCATCAACGCGGCCAGCAGCCGGGCCGTGACCGAGGGGAACGCCGACCTCACCCCCGCCCACCTGCTGCTGGCCCTGCTCCAGGGGCAGGACAACGAGAACATCACCGACCTGCTCGCCGCCGTCGAGGCCGACCTGGCCGCCGTGCGGACCGGCGCCGAGCGCATCGTCGGCGGGCTGCCCAGCGTGACCGGGTCCACGGTCGCACCGCCGCAACCCAGCCGTGAGATGCTCGCCGTGGTCGCCGACGCCCAGGCACGCGCCAAGGAACTCGGGGACGAGTACCTCTCCACCGAGCACCTGCTCCTCGGCATCGCCGCGAAGGGCGGCGCGACCGGTGAGGTACTGGAGGGGCAGGGTGCCAGTGCGAAGAAGTTGCAGGAGGCCTTCCGCAGGGCGAGGGGTGGACGCCGCGTGACCACCGCCGACCCCGAGGGTCAGTACAAGGCGCTGGAGAAGTTCGGCACCGACTTCACCGCCGCCGCACGGGACGGGAAGCTCGACCCCGTCATCGGGCGTGATCAGGAGATCCGCCGGGTGGTGCAGGTGCTCAGCCGGCGCACCAAGAACAACCCCGTCCTCATCGGTGAGCCCGGTGTCGGCAAGACCGCCGTCGTGGAAGGGCTCGCCCAGCGGATCGTCAAGGGGGACGTGCCCGAGTCGCTGAAGGAGAAGCGGCTGGTGGCGCTGGACCTGGGCGCCATGGTGGCCGGCGCCAAGTACCGGGGTGAGTTCGAGGAGCGGCTGAAGACCGTGCTCGCCGAGATCAAGGACTCGGACGGGCAGATCATCACCTTCATCGACGAGCTGCACACCGTCGTGGGGGCCGGGGCCGGCGGGGACTCCGCCATGGACGCCGGGAACATGCTCAAGCCCATGCTCGCGCGCGGGGAGCTGCGCATGGTGGGTGCGACCACGCTGGACGAGTACCGGGAGCGGATCGAGAAGGACCCCGCCCTCGAAAGGCGCTTCCAGCAGGTGCTCGTCGCCGAGCCGACCGTCGAGGACTCCATCGCGATCCTGCGCGGGCTCAAGGGCCGGTACGAGGCCCACCACAAGGTGCAGATCGCGGACAGCGCCCTGGTGGCCGCCGCGAGTCTGTCCGACCGGTACATCACCTCCCGCTTCCTGCCCGACAAGGCCATCGACCTCGTCGACGAGGCCGCCTCGCGGCTGCGCATGGAGATCGACTCCTCGCCCGTCGAGATCGACGAACTCCAGCGCGCCGTCGACCGGCTGAAGATGGAGGAGCTGGCGATCGGCAAGGAGACCGACGCCGCCTCGCTGGAGCGCCTTGAGCGGCTGCGCCGCGACCTCGCCGACAAGGAGGAGGAGCTGCGCGGGCTCAACGCCCGCTGGGAGAAGGAGAAGCAGTCCCTCAACCGGGTCGGCGAGCTGAAGGAGAAGCTCGACGAACTGCGCGGGCAGGCGGAACGGGCCCAGCGCGACGGTGACTTCGACACCGCCAGCAAGCTGCTGTACGGCGAGATCCCCACCCTGGAGCGCGACCTGGAGGCCGCCTCCGAGGCCGAGGAGGAGGTCGCCAAGGACACCATGGTCAAGGAGGAGGTCGGCGCCGACGACATCGCCGACGTGGTCGCCTCCTGGACCGGCATCCCGGCCGGGCGGCTCCTGGAGGGCGAGACGCAGAAGCTGCTGCGCATGGAGGACGAGCTGGGCAAGCGGCTCATCGGGCAGAGCGAGGCCGTGCGGGCCGTGTCCGACGCCGTACGGCGCAGCCGGGCCGGGATCGCCGACCCCGACCGGCCCACCGGGTCGTTCCTCTTCCTCGGCCCCACCGGCGTCGGCAAGACGGAGCTGGCCAAGGCGCTCGCCGACTTCCTCTTCGACGACGAGCGGGCCATGGTCCGCATCGACATGAGCGAGTACAGCGAGAAGCACAGCGTCGCCCGGCTCGTGGGCGCGCCGCCCGGATACGTCGGGTACGAGGAGGGCGGCCAGCTGACGGAGGCGGTGCGGCGGAGGCCGTACACCGTCGTGCTCCTCGACGAGGTGGAGAAGGCGCATCCGGAGGTCTTCGACATCCTGCTCCAGGTGCTCGACGACGGGCGTCTCACCGACGGACAGGGCCGCACCGTCGACTTCCGCAACACCATCCTGGTCCTCACCTCCAACCTGGGCAGCCAGTACCTGGTCGACCCGACCACCGGCGAGGCGGAGAAGAAGCAGCAGGTCCTTGAGGTGGTCCGCAGCTCGTTCAAGCCGGAGTTCCTCAACCGGCTCGACGACCTCGTGGTCTTCTCGGCGCTCAGCAAGGAGGAGCTGGGCCGGATCGCGCGGCTCCAGATCGAGGGCCTGTCCCGGCGCCTCGCCGAGCGCCGGCTCACCCTGGAGGTCACCGACGAGGCCCTGGCCTGGCTGGCGGAGGAGGGCAACGACCCGGCGTACGGCGCCCGCCCGCTGCGCCGCCTCGTCCAGACCGCGATCGGCGACCGGCTGGCCCGGGAGATCCTGTCCGGCGAGATCAAGGACGGCGACGCCGTCCGCGTGGACCGGTTCGGCGACGATCTGATCGTGGGGCCGGCGACGGAGGGCAAGACGGAGGGCAAGACCCTCTGAGGGCGCCGTGGAGGCGTCGGCGGCCCGTCACCCCGGGTGGGTGGCGGGCCGCCGGGTGTCACATCGTGAACGCCGTGAACCGCACCAGCGCCGTCACGGCGTCCTCGTGCACCACCCGCACCCGCACGGCGTGCGCGTCCACGCCCGCCGGCAGCCCCTGCTCGTGGACCAGATCCAGACACAGATCGGCTTCGGCGCCCACGCAGGACTCCGTGCCGGGCTCGGGAGCGTCCGGATAGGTGTGTATCAGCCAGTCCTGGACACCCGTGCGGGGCATGCGGAAGGCGGCGCTGTAGTGAATGTCCTGGAAGCCCTGCACCGTGCACGCACCGGTGGGCCGCGCGTCGGCCGGCAGGGCCGCTCCGCCGAACGCCAGCGCCTCGGCGCAGGGGACCTGCTCGCTCGTCCGCCCGCCCTCGTCCCGCCCGCCCCCGCCCCGGTCGTCCGACTCGGAGAAGACGAAGCCCACGAAGGCGATGAGGAAGGGCAGCAGGATCAGCGCCGGCACCGCCACCACAGCGGCCACCCGCCCCCACCGGGTCCGCCCCCGCGACACGTCCGCACCGCCGTGTGGGCCCCCGCCCGCCCTCGGTGTGCGCGCCATCGTCCCCGCCTCCGTCCGTCGCACATCCACCCGACCGGCCGGATCATGTCAGCCCAGGGCTGACAGGCTCCCGGCGGGCTTGCCACGCCCCTCCCCGCATGGGGGAGGATGGCCAGATCCGTACGAAGGGAAATTCACGGTGACCATCGACCCGTCCTCGATTCCGAACTTCGGGGGCAAGCAGCCCGAGCCGCAGCCCCAAGGACCGGCGGGCCCCGTCGTCCCGGATCAGGATCTTGTGAAGCAGCTCCTCGAACAGATGGAGCTGAAGTACGTCGTCGACGACGAGGGCGACCTCGCGGCGCCGTGGGAGCAGTTCCGTACGTACTTCATGTTCCGCGGTGAGGACGACCAGCAGGTCTTCTCGGTGCGGACGTTCTACGACCGGCCCCACCAGATCGACGAGAAGCCGCAGCTGCTCGAGTCGGTCGACGACTGGAACCGGCGCACCCTGTGGCCCAAGGTGTACTCCCACACCCACGACGACGGCACCGTCCGCCTGATCGGCGAGGCGCAGATGCTGATCGGCATGGGCGTCAGCCTGGAGCACTTCGTCTCCTCGACGGTCAGCTGGGTGCGGGCCGCCATCGAGTTCGACCGGTGGCTCGTGGAGCAGCTCGGCCTGGAGCAGGAGGTCAACGAGGCGGAGAAGCCGACCGACGAGGACGGCGAGTAGTCCGCCCCACGTGCGGCGAGCCCGGTCCCCGGCAACACGGGGGCCGGGCTCTTCCACGTTCTGACCCGCCCCGTCGCCCCACCGCGGCCCACCCCGCCGACACCTCGTTGCCCCACCGGTGCGCTCGCTGTGCGACAGGTGCCGACGGGGATCTCCGGCACCGTCGGAGCGCCTGCCGTGCAGCCCGCCCGAACCGGTCCGCCGGCCGTACCGCCGGGCACGGTGACGCTGCACGGTCCGTCGTATTCTGACCACACACGGGGAGGAGCCGTCCATGAGCCTCGACGCGATCGTGCACACCGAGTTCCCCAAGGGATACGCGGTCCTGTTCGGAGCCGACGGAAAGGTGATCATGACTCCGCAGAGCGAAGAGCGCTCCAGCACCATCAGGTCGATGCAGATCGACTCTCTCGCTCTCGGCCGTCACGCGAAGGTCACCTCCGACGTCTATATCGACTTCCCCGCCGACGAGAACTCGGCCCCCGATCTGGCGATCTTGCGCGAGGACGCACGCAAGGAGGGCAAGCGCTACAGCTTCGAGGACGTCCTGCTGATCTCCGAGGTCGTCTCGACCTCCTCCGCGCGTAAGGACTACGACGACTGCACGGCCAAGTACGGCCGCTGCGGCATCCCCGTCTACCTGGTCGTGGACCCCTACGCCCAGGAAGTCGTCCTCCACACCCAGCCGACCGCTACCGGTTACATCGCGGCCCACACCCACAAGTACCGCACGGGTAAGCTCCCCATTCCGCTGGCCGACGGCCGCACCTTCACTCTCGACCTCGACGAACTCCCGTTGCCGGAGTCCGAGGCGGACGCCCGCTGACGAGCCGGGCCGTGGCCTCCTCCAACACCTCTGTCCGTTTGCAGAACGCGAACCGGACGAAGGGCGCGCCCTGTTCGCGGTGGTCGTAGAAGACCGCGTTCGGGACGGCGACCACCCCGCAACGCTCCGGCAGCGAGCGGCAGAAGGCGAAGCCGTCGCTCTCACCCAGGGGGCGGATGTCCGTGGTGATGAAGTAGGTGCCTGCCGGCCGGAACACCTTGAAGCCCGCTTGCTCCAGACCGCCTGCGAGCAGCTCGCGCTTGGCCCGCATGTCCGCGCGGAAGTCGTCGAAGTACGAGTCGGGCAGGCGCAGCGCCTCGGCGACCGCGTACTGGAACGGGCCGGAGGCCACGTACGTCAGGTACTGCTTGGCCGAGCGGACCGCCGTGACCAGGGCCGGTGCCGCGGTGACCCAGCCGACCTTCCAGCCGGTGAAGGAGAAGGTCTTGCCGGCCGACCCGATGGTCACCGTGCGCTCGCGCATCCCCGGGAAGGTCGCCAGCGGGATGTGCTCGGCCGTGTCGAAGACCAGGTGCTCGTACACCTCGTCGGTCACCACCAGCAGGTCCCGCTCCACGGCCAGCTCGGCGATCGCGGCCAGCTCGGCGCGGTTCAGGACCGTGCCCGTCGGGTTGTGCGGGGTGTTCAGCAGCAGCAGCCGGGTGCGGTCGGTGACCGCGTCGCGCAGCTCGTCGAGGTCGAGGCGGAAGGCGGCGCCCTCGTCGGTGGTGTGCGGGCGCAGGGTCACCGGTACGCGGGTGCCGCCCGCCATCGCGATGCAGGCCGCGTAGGAGTCGTAGTACGGCTCCAGCGCGATCACCTCGTCACCGGGCTCCAGGAGCGCCAGCAGGGAGGCGGCGATGGCCTCGGTGGCACCGGCCGTGACCAGGACCTCGGTGTCCGGGTCGAAGGACAGGCCGTAGCGCCGCTGCTGGTGGCCGACGACGGCGGCGCGCAGTTCGGGGACGCCGGGGCCCGGCGGGTACTGGTTGCCGTGCCCGTCGCGCAGGGCCCGTACGGCG
Organism: Streptomyces sp. NPDC058985; assembly: GCF_042740985.1. Lineage (NCBI taxonomy): Bacteria > Bacillati > Actinomycetota > Actinomycetes > Kitasatosporales > Streptomycetaceae > Streptomyces > Streptomyces sp. NPDC058985. Next base: position 104,339 of record NZ_JBHYJX010000014.1, read on the forward strand.
GCCTCCCGGACCTCCTCGGGGCCGTCGGTGTCGGGGAAGCCCTGGCCCAGGTTGATCGCGCCGGTCCGCACGGCCAGGGCGGACATCTCGGCGAAGATCGTCGTTCCGAACTCCGCCAGCCGGCGGTTCAGAAGGGGGCGGGCGCTGGAGCTCATGGAGGTCATGGCGGTCATCCTGCGCCGAAGCTCTGGACTTCCTCAACTCTGCTTTGGGCCGTGGCGGCGAGGGGCATCTCCCGTTCACGCAACGAGCTTCACGACAGATTCCACAAGAGCGAGGCATCCGACGGGGGACTGCTTCGGGGGACGTTCCGGGCCTGCGCCCGGGATGGGAAGGAGGGTGGAGTCATGATCACAGTCATCATCCTGATCGTGGTCGCAGCCCTGGTGATCAGGGGAATCGTGGTCGGCCGGCGGGCCGGCCGCACCGTCCGGCCGCGGCGCGGCGGCCGTTCGGGGTGGACGGGCGACAGCGGCGGCGGCAGCTGGTGGGCCGGTGACAGCGGTGGCTCGTCCTCGGGCGGGCACCACGGAGGCCACTCCTGCAGTGGCGGGTCGTCCTGCGGAGGCGGGTCGTCCTGCGGGGGAGGAGGGGGCGGCGGCGGATGCGGTGGAGGCAGCTGACACGGGGCAGCTGAGCTCCGGCCAGGGGGAACCGCATCCCCGCCGAGGGGTCCGGTCCTGGGACCGGGCCCCGGGCCCCGCCGAGAGCGCCCACCGGGCCGTACACCCGGTGGGCGTTCGTACGCTCCGGCGCACTCCGTTCGCTCGGGGTGTGCGCCCTGGTTGAACAGTTGAGCAGTGGAGCCCCCTGAGGGATGGAAACCCCACGAAGTTGGGTAAAAACGCTGTGGCGGCGCCATTGTTCATGATTTGTTTTCCCTTACCAACGCAGCTCCTCGGACGACCTGTTGACCCCCCTCCTGACCGGCCGACCGGGCTGCGCGGACCGCAGCCCCGGCAGTGGCCGGGATGCGCGGGCCCCACATCTTCCTCTCCTTGTGTGCTTGCGGAGCCGATCCATGCTCACGACCCTGAACACCGCCTACACCGACACGCGCGCCGCAGACCTGGCCTGGGCCCTGGGGCGCGAGCCGCTGCCCGCGCTCGCCTGTCTCGATGTCGAACTCACGGACGCGAAACTGCAGTTGAGACTCCTCGGCGCCTCCCATCAAGTGCTCCTCGAGGAGGAGCGGGGCAGCTGCTCGGAGACGGTGGCGTGCATCCCCGGCAGCAGCACGCCGTTGCCGCTCGGCGTCGCCAAACGGGTGGGCGACTGGGAGTACGAGTTCGCCGCCCGGGTGGAGGTGCTGACACCGGGCTCCTTCGCCGGCCGCGCCCAGGAGCTGCTGGCCCTCGTCTCCGACCATCCGCACGGTCTGGCCGGCGTCTTCCCGGGCAGCCCGCACGCCTTCACCGCGCTGCTGGCCCAGCGGCGCGACGGCCAGGTGCACTGGCGCACCTGGCACGCCTACCCGCAGGACGGGCAGGTGGTGGCGACCCGGACCCGCGTGGGCGTCCGGGTGCCGGCGTCGCAGCTCAGGCGGTCCGCGGTATGAGGCGGTATGAGCCGGAGAGCGCCGCCGGGCGGGGAGCGGCCCGGCGCGGGGTCCGGGCCGGGTAAACCTGTGGGGCCGAACGCGACGCCAGATTCACACGTGTGGGTGACGAAGCGCGGTGGGGGAGTGACGTAACGTCACTGCGTGATCGATCCGCACGCGCCCGCTCCGCCCGGCTCTCCGCCGTCCTGGGGCGGCCCCTGCGGTCCGCAGGCGCCCGCGCGGCTGCCCGTCCGGCCCGCCCTCGCGCGGTTCCTGGTCCTGGCGGGCGTGTTCGTCTGCGCGGCCTGCGGGCTGGTGTACGAACTCGAACTGGTCGCCCTCGCCTCCTACCTGATCGGCGACTCGGTCACCCAGGCGTCCGTCGTGCTGTCCGTCATGGTCTTCGCCATGGGCCTCGGCTCGCTCGCCGCCAAGCGGCTGCGCCGGCTGGCCGCCGCCGGCTTCGGCGCGGTCGAGGCGGTCCTCGCCCTGGTCGGCGGCTCCAGCGCGATGATCCTGTACGCCGTCTTCGCCTGGACCGGCGGCTGGGGCGGCCTGTGGGCCGACGGGCCGCGTTTCCTGCTGGTCGCCTTCTCGCTCGTCATCGGTGTGCTGATCGGCGCCGAGGTGCCGCTGCTGATGGAGCTGATCCAGCGGGTGCGCAGGCAGGACGCGGGCGGCGCCGTCGCCGACCTGTTCGCCGCGGACTACGTCGGCGCGCTCGTCGGGGGCCTCGCCTTCCCCTTCGTCCTGCTCCCCTTCCTCGGCCAGCTCACCGGCGCGCTGCTCACCGGCACCGTCAACGCGGTCGTCGGCGCCGCCCTGGTCCTCGGTCTGTTCCGGCGCGACCTGACGCGCCGCGCCCGCTGGCTGCTGCTGACCGCCAACCTCCTCGTACTCGCCCTCCTCGCCACGGCCACCGTCCTCGCCGGCGACTTCGAACGGGCGGCCCGGCAGGCCGTGTACGGCCAGGACGTCCGGGTGGCCGTCCGGACCGGCGTGCAGGAGGTCGTCCTCACCGGGGGCACCGACGGCCGGTCCCTCGGCCTGTTCCTGGACGGGCGGCCACGGGCCGGCGGCGGCGACGCACGGCGCTACCACGAGGCCCTGGTACACCCGGCGATGAGCGGCCCGCACGCGCGCGTGCTGATCCTCGGCGGCGGCGACGGCCTCGCCGCGCGGGAGGTACTGCGGCGCCCCGGCGTCCAGCGCGTCGACGTCGTCGAACTCGACCCCGGGCTCGCCCGGCTGGCCCGGGACGACCCCGGCCTGTCCTCCCTCAACGAGCACGCCTACGACGACCCGCGCGTCCACGTCCTGGCGGAGGACGCCTTCCGGCGGCTGCGGTCGACGCCCTCCGCGACGTACGACGTGGTGATCTCGGACCTGCCCGACCCGGGCATCACCGCCGGCACCAAGCTGTACTCGCAGGAGTTCTACGGCCTGCTGCGGCGAGTGCTCGCCCCCGACGGGCGGCTGGTGGTGCACGCGGGCCCGGCCGCCGCCCGGCCCCGGACCTTCTGGACGGTGGACGCGACGCTCCGCGCGGCCGGACTGCCGGCCGTCGCCTACCGCGTCGCCGCCCGGGACGCCGGCTTCACGCCCGGCCCCGACCGCACGGCCGCCGCTCCCCCCGCCCCCCGCGACTGGGGTTTCCTCCTGGCCGCCCGCACGCCCCCCGCACTGCGCCTGGATACGGCGCAGGGCCCCCGCCCGCGCACCCTCACGCCCCGGTCGCTCGCCCGGGACGCCGACGCCGCGTCCCGCACCAGGATCCCGGATCTGCCCCCGTCGACCTTGGTGCATCCGCGGTACTGAGCCCGTCGGCGGCGCGGAGCCGGGCCGGACGACCGGCCGCGGAGCCGGGCCGGACGACCGGATACCCAATACCCGGGGGTGCGACCCGTGCGGCGGCCCGCCCTCCTCCCCCCGGTGCGGACGGACCGCCACACCCCCCTGTGGATCGCCCGCACCGAGAACCTAGGGCCGCGCGGCCGATCGCGGAATCGGGCCGTGGGTGGAGACGGGAGCCAACCCGCCGCGGTAGCCGGCCGGTTCCTGCACCTTCCGCGGTACCGCGAAAGGAGGACGCCGACGCCGGGCGGTGGACCTACGCTGCGGCAATGCGCCTGCATCCCCTGGCGGCCGACGGCCTGATCGCCGCGGCGCTGACGACCGTTGCCGTCCTGCTCGGCACCGAGGCCGTCGCCCAGGGGTGGCCCGCGCTCGATCCGCGCGCCTGGTCGCTCGTCGCCCTGCTGACCCTCCCGCTCGCCCTGCGCACCCGGGCCCCCGTCACCGTCTGCCTCACCGTCCACGCCTGCTGGGCGCTCTACGTCACCCTCGGCTACTGGCCCGTCGTCGGATCCTTCGGCCCCATGCTCGCCCTCTACACCGTCGCCTCCCTGCGCCCCACCCGCACCGCCGCCGCCTGCGCCGCGCTGCTCGCGGGCGTCTGGATCTACGCCGGGGTGGTCGCCGGTGCCGAGGCGATGGCGTCCGTGGTGGGGCAGGCCATCGGATTCCCGCTGGTGCTCTGGCGGTTCGGGTACGTCGCCCGCCGGACCGCCGAACTCACCCGGCAGCTCCGTGCCGAACAGGCCGACCGGGCCCGGCGCGAGGTGGCCGAGGAGCGCGTGCGGATCGCCCGTGAGCTGCACGACGTGGTCGCCCACCACATCGCCGTCATCAACGTCCAGGCCGGCCTCGCCCGCTTCGTCTTCCACTCCGACGCCCGCACCGCGCGCACCGCCCTCGACACCGTGGAGGACGCGAGCGGCGAAGCCCTGACCGAACTCCGCCGCATGCTCGGCCTGTTGCGCGCCGAAGGCGTCCAGGGCGCCGACGGCGACCCCGCGCCGGGCCTCGACCAGCTGGACGAGATGGTCACCCGGGTCCGCGCCGGCGGCGTACGCGTGGAACTGCGGATCACGGGTGCGCCCCGTCCGCTGTCGTCCGGCATCCAGCTGTGCGTCTACCGGGTGGTGCAGGAAGCGCTCACCAACGTGCTCAAGCACGCCCCCGGAGCGGACGCCACCGTCGAACTCGCCTACCGCACCGGCGAGGTGACCGTGTCGGTCACCGACGACGGACATGCCGACGGGCCGCGGGAGGGGATGGATTCGGACACAAACGCCGAGCGCGGCGGCCACGGCTTGATCGGGATGCGGGAGCGGGCCAAGCTCTACGGCGGGACGATCGTCGTCGGCCCGCGCGGCGAGGGGGGCTTCGGCGTGCTCCTGACCCTGCCGACGCCGGTAGGCACCGCACGCCGGGGAGACACCGTCAGGGAATGACCGACCCAGAGCATCCGAGGCACGAGACGACCGAGGGACCGGACGACCGTCCGGTGCGGCTGCTCGTCGTCGACGACCAGTTCCTCGTCCGCAGCGGCCTCGCCGCCCTGCTGCGCGCCGCCCCCGGCATGGAGGTCGTCGGCGAGGCGGCCGACGGCGCGCAGGCGGTGGCACTGGCCGCGCGCACCCGGCCGGACGTCGTCCTGATGGACATCCGCATGCCCGGCATGACCGGCATCCAGGCCACCGAGCGGATCCTCGCCGAGGCGGCCGACCCCGCCCCCCGCGTCCTCGTCCTGACCACCTTCGACCTCGACGAGTACGTGTACGGCGCCCTGCGCGCCGGCGCCTCCGGCTTCCTGCTCAAGGACGCGGGCCCCGAACGGCTGCTGGCCGCGGTCGCCGCGGTGCACGGCGGCGACTCCCTGTTCGCCCCCGCGGTCACCCGGCGTCTGGTCGAGGCGTTCACGCGGATGTCGGAGCCGGCCCGCACGGACCCGCCGGACGCCGCTCCACCGCCCGGGCTGGCGACGCTGACCTCGCGCGAGGCGGAGGTGCTGGGCCTGGTGGGCCGCGGACTGAGCAACGCCGAGGCCGCCGACCGCCTCTTCATCAGCGAGGCCACGGTGAAGACCCACCTCAACCGCACGATGTCCAAGCTGCGCCTGAGCAGCCGGGCCCAGGCGGTCGTGGTGGCCTACGAGACGGGTCTGGTGACGCCGGGGAGCGCGGGGGACGCCGGGTGACTTCGGGCCGACGGGGGGTGCTCCGGGCGCCCGCTGGGTAGGGTGCCGTGACATGGAGCATGAGGTGTTCGTTCCGGTTCCGGCCGAGCGGCTCAGGGACGTGCTGGCCGACCCCGTGCGGGTCGCCCGGGCGGTTCCGGGGCTCCAGCAGGACGCCGGCGCCGAGCCCGTCGCGGGCCGGCTGAAGGTGCGTATCGGCAGCCACTCCATCACCTACCGGGGCGCGCTGCACCTGTCCGCGCGCCCGGACGGCACGTACGCCGTCGAGGGCGACGCCACCGAGTCGCGCGGCACCGGCGCGGTCACGCTCGCCCTGACCCTCTCCGTCCGGGACGCCGAGGGCGGCGCCACCCTCGGCTTCGCCGGGACGGCCACCGCGGACGGGCGCGTTACGGAGCTGCCCGAGGAGTCGGTGACCTCGGCCACGGCCCGCCTGCTGACCCGGTTCGCGGAGAACCTGGGCACCGCGGCGGCCGAGGAGCAGCCGCCCGCCTCCGTCTTCGACACCGAGGTCCCGCCGCCGTCCCTCGACTCGGAGGACGCGGACGAGGCGGGCGAGGCGGCCGAGGCGGGCGACGCGAATGACACGGACGGCGCGAATGACACGGGCGGCGCCGACGAGGTCCGAGCCGCCGCCCCGCAGGCCCCCGCCGCCCCGGACGCCCCCGCCCCCGACATGGTCGAACCCCCCGCCGAGGCCGCGCACGCCCGCCGCACGATGATCGGCCGCAGCGCCGAGGAGGTGGACCACGCCCCGCCGCGCGGCCGGTACGCCCCCGTCCCCGCACCCCAGGCGGGCGTCGCCGGCGCCTCCCTGCGCTGGGCCGCCCCCGCCGCGGCCGTGGTCGTGGCCGGGGCGATCGTCGTGGGCCGCGCGCTGCGCAAGCGCCGCTGAGCGTCCTCCCGGACCCCGCGCACCACCCTGCGCATTACCCCGCGTACCGGGGCGCCCTTGATCGCCCCAGTAGGGTCGTGGCGTGAGTAACGAACCCATCACGCTGACCGCGGGTGACGCGGAGGCGACCGTGCTGCCGGGCAACGGCGGCCGGATCGGCGGACTCCGCGTCGGCGGCACGGAACTGCTCCGCCAGGGCGAGCGCTACGGCTGCTTCCCGATGGTCCCCTGGTGCGGCCGGATCCGCGACGGCCGCTTCCGGGACGGTGCGGCCGTCCACCAGATGCCGCTCAACTCCCCGCCGCACGCCATCCACGGCACGGCGCGCGACGCAGCCTGGCGCACCGCGCGCGTCACCGCGGACGAGGCGGTCATCACGTACGACCTGGCCGACCCCTGGCCCTACACCGGCCGCGTCACCCAGGTGATCGCCCTCACCGGGGACGCGCTGACGCTGACGATGTCCGTGGAGACGTACGACTCGTCCTTCCCGGCGCAGGTCGGCTGGCACCCGTGGTTCAACCGGACCCTCGACGGCGCGGACGTCGCGGTCGCCTTCGACCCCGCCTGGCAGGAGGAGCGCGGCGACGACCACCTGCCCACCGGCAACCGCGTCGACCCGAAGCCGGGCCCCTGGGACGACTGCTTCGGCATGCCGGACGGCGTCGACACCACCCTGACCTGGCCGGAGCGGCTGGAGCTGAGGGTGACCAGCCCCGAGCAGTGGGTCGTGGTCTACGACGAGCAGGAGGCCGCCGTCTGCGTGGAGCCGCAGACCGGGCCGCCCAACGGCCTGAACACCCTCCCCCGCCTGGTCACGCCCCTGGAGCCGCTGGAGGCCACGACGACCTGGTCCTGGCGCCGCCTTTAAGCTGGCGTACATGACGGACGACGTACGCGCGGCGCTGCTGCAGCAGATCAAGGACAAGGCCGTGGTGCACGGCAAGGTGACGCTCTCCTCGGGGATCGAGGCCGACTACTACGTCGACCTGCGCCGCATCACCCTGGACGGCGAGGCCGCGCCGCTGGTCGGGCAGGTGCTCCTTGAGCTGACCGACGACCTGGAGTTCGACGCGGTCGGCGGGCTGACCATGGGCGCCGACCCGGTCGCCGCGAGCATGCTGCACGCCGCCGCCGCGCGCGGAAAGCGCCTGGACGCGTTCGTGGTCCGCAAGGCCGCCAAGGCGCACGGGCTGCAGCGCCAGGTCGAGGGTCCGGACATCGAGGGCCGCCGCGTCCTGGTCGTCGAGGACACCTCCACCACCGGCGGCTCCCCGCTCACCGCCGTCGAGGCCGTGCGCGCGGCCGGTGCCGAGGTGGTCGCCGTCGCCACCATCGTCGACCGCGCGACGGGCGCCGCCGAGAAGATCGAGCAGGGCGCGGGAGTGCCGTACCTGTACGCGTACGACAAGGACGAGCTGGGCCTGGACTGAGGCCCATTCCGAGGCCATTCCGAGGCCATTCCGTGGCCCGCTCCGAGGTCCACTCGGGTAATCCCGGTCCGTCTGGAAGGATGGGGCCGACGATGACGTCGCCCCCCAGTCCTAGGTCAGGGCCATAAGCAGCAGCCGAGCCCACCCGCACATACAAGGAGCGGACAGATGCCCATCGCAACTCCCGAGGTCTACAACGAGATGCTGGACCGGGCGAAGGCAGGAAAGTTCGCCTACCCGGCCATCAACGTGACCTCCTCCCAGACGCTGCACGCGGCCCTGCGCGGTTTCGCCGAGGCGGAGAGCGACGGGATCGTCCAGATCTCCACCGGCGGCGCCGAGTTCCTGGGCGGCCAGCACAGCAAGGACATGGTGACGGGCGCCGTGGCCCTCGCCGAGTTCGCGCACATCGTGGCCGCGAAGTACGACGTGAACATCGCGCTGCACACCGACCACTGCCCGAAGGACAAGCTCGACGGGTACGTGCGCCCCCTGATCGCCGTCTCCGAGGAGCGCGTCAAGGCCGGCCGCGAGCCGCTGTTCCAGTCCCACATGTGGGACGGCTCCGCGGAGACCCTGGCCGACAACCTCTCCATCGGCACCGAGCTGCTGGAGCGCGCCCGTGCCGCCAGGATCATCCTGGAGGTCGAGATCACCCCGACCGGCGGCGAGGAGGACGGCGTCTCGCACGAGATCAACGACTCCCTCTACACCACGGTCGACGACGCACTGCGCACCGCGGAGGCCCTGGGCCTCGGCGAGAAGGGCCGCTACCTGCTCGCCGCCTCCTTCGGCAACGTGCACGGCGTCTACAAGCCGGGCAACGTCGTGCTCCGCCCCGACCTGCTCAAGGAGCTGAACGAGGGCGTCGCCGCGAAGTACGGGCAGCCGGCCGGCTCCAAGCCGTTCGACTTCGTCTTCCACGGCGGCTCCGGCTCCACCGCCGAGGAGATCGCCACCGCCCTGGACAACGGCGTGGTCAAGATGAACCTGGACACGGACACCCAGTACGCCTTCACGCGTCCGGTCGCGGACCACATGTTCCGCAACTACGACGGCGTCCTGAAGGTCGACGGCGAGGTCGGCAACAAGAAGACCTACGACCCGCGCACCTGGGGCAAGCTGGCCGAGGCCGGCATGGCCGCGCGCGTCGTCGAGGCCTGCGGTCACCTGCGGTCCGCCGGTACGCGGATCAAGTAGTCCCTCTCAAGTTAGTCCCCGGCGGCCACCCGGCCGCGAGACGTGCAGCGAGCCCGGCGCCGAACGCGCCGGGCTCGCTGTATACCTGGGGGCATGCCCGACGTCCGGCTGGCCTCACCGCAAGGCAAGTGGATCCTGCTGACCACCGTCCTCGGCTCCAGCATGGCCCTGCTGGACTCGACCGTCGTCAACGTCGCGCTGCCCCGCATCGGCCGCGACCTCGACGCCGACCTCGCCGCCCTCCAGTGGACCGTCAACGCGTACCTGGTCACGCTGGCCGGGCTGATCCTCCTCGGCGGCGCCCTCGGCGACCGGTTCGGCCGCCGCCGGATCTTCGTCATCGGGGTGCTGTGGTTCGCCGCCGCCTCCCTGCTGTGCGGTATCGCGCCGAACGCCGGTGTCCTGATCGCCGCCCGTGCCCTCCAGGGCATCGGCGGCGCGCTGCTCACGCCCGGTTCCCTCGCCCTCATCCAGGCCTCCTTCCACCCCGACGACCGGGGCCGGGCGGTCGGCCTGTGGTCGGGCTTCGGGGGCGTCGGCGCGGCGGTGGGGCCGTTCCTCGGGGGCTGGCTGGTGGACGGGGCGGGCTGGCGCTGGGTGTTCCTGCTCAACGTCCCGCTGGCCCTGCTGTGCGCGCCGATCGCGCTGCGGCACGTACCGGAGTCCTCGGACCAGCGCGCCCACGCGCGCTTCGACGTGCTCGGCGCGGTCCTCGGCGCGGCGGCCCTCGGGCTGCTCACGTACGCGCTGATCGAGGCGCGCGGCGCGTCCTGGGCGGTGGCGCTCAGCGCGGTGGCCGGTGTCGTGGCGGCGGTGGCCTTCGTGGCCGTCGAGCGGCGCCGCACCGACCCGATGATGCCGCCGGACATCTTCGCCTCCCGCCAGTTCACCGCGATCAACGTGGTCACGCTGTGCGTGTACGCGGCCTTCGGCGGCTTCTTCTTCATGGCCGTTCTCCAGCTCCAGGTCGTCGTCGGCTGGTCCGCGCTGGCCGCCGGTACGGCGCTGCTGCCGACCACCGTCCTGATGCTGCTGCTCTCCGCCCGCTCCGGCGAGCTGTCCGAGCGGCTCGGCCCCCGGCTCCAGCTCACCGTCGGTCCGCTGCTGTGCGCCGCCGGGATGGTGCTGATGCTGCGGGTCGGACCGGGCGCCTCCTACCTCGCCGACGTGCTGCCCGCGCTGCTGGTGCTCGGCCTCGGCATGGTCACCCTGGTGGCGCCGCTGACCGCGAGTGTGCTGGCCGCCGTGGACACCGCGCGCGCCGGACTGGCCAGCGGCATCAACAACGCGGCGGCCCGCGCGGCGGGGCTCGTCGCGGTGGCCGCGCTGCCGCTGCTCACCGGCATGGGCGAGGAGGCCTACCGGTCGGCGCGCGCCTTCGACGACGCGTTCGGCCCGGCGATGCTGATCTGCGCGGCCGTCCTGGTGGCGGGCTCCGCGATCGCCTTCACGACGGTCCGCCGCCCGGCCCCGGACTGCCGCCGCCCCGAATGCCGCACCCACGGCTCGATCCTGACCCCACCCCTGGAGGGCGAACGCCGGACCTGACCGGACAAGGGGCGCGACCATGCCCCTCAGGGGCGCGGGGAACTGCGCGCCCAGCCACGGCGCACCCGCGGCCGGCGACGTACCCGGACGCAGGGCTCCCGCCCGCGCGGGGTGCCATCGTGTGCCGACGTCCGGATCACGCCCTTGAGGGGCGCGGGGAACTGCGCGCCCAGCCACGGCGGCGCCCGCGGCCGGCGACGTACCCGGACGCAGGGCTCCCGCCCGCGCGGCGTGCCACCGTGTGCCGACGTCCGGATCACGCCCCTGAGGGGCGCGGGGAACTGCGCGACCAGCCACGGCGGCGCCCGCGGCCGG
>NZ_JBHYJX010000014.1:115410-155330 GCF_042740985.1 Streptomyces sp. NPDC058985
GCGACGTACCCGGACGCAGGGCTCCCGCCCGCGCGGCGTGCCACCGTGTGCCGACGTCCGGATCACGCCCCTAAGGGGCGCGGGGAACTGCGCGACCAGCCACGGCGCACCCGCGGCCGACGACGCACCCGCAACCGGCAACGCACCCGCGGCCGACGACGCACCCGCAGCCGCAGCCGACAGCGCACCCCGTCACACACATGCCGCAGACTTGACCCATGTCCATTCACGAGAACCTCCTCGGGGGACCGCCCCCGACCCACCTCCCCGACGACCCCGGGCCCCGCGAACTGCTGGCCGGCGGCACCTCCCCCGCCGACGTCGCCGCGAAGTACCCGACGTCCTCGCTCGCCTGGGCCCGCCTGGCCGACGAGGCGTTCGAACGGGGCAGCGTCGTGGAGTCGTACGCGTACGCCCGTACGGGCTACCACCGCGGCCTGGACGCCCTGCGCCGCAGCGGCTGGAAGGGGCACGGCCCGGTGCCCTGGGAGCACGAGCCGAACCGCGGGTTCCTGCGCGCCCTGCACGCCCTCGCCCGCGCCGCGCAGGCGATCGGCGAGAAGGAGGAGTACGAGCGCTGCGCCCAGTTCCTGAAGGACTCCTCGCCCGCCGCGGCCGAGGTGCTCGGCTAGCGCGAGGAACACCCCCGGCCCGTCCGCCGTGCGCGGGCGGGCCTTGCGGTTTCCTGCGACGATTGCGGAGGATGCCGTTGGGGACCGGGGCCCCGTGCCGGTAACGGCAGGGCGGACCGCTACCCGTGCACATCAGGAGACAGCGATGTCCCACGAAGCCCCGAATCTCGACTTCGAGGGCAGTACGCCGTACGAGGACTATGTCCAGGCGGACGTACTCACCCATCTCCAGCACACCCTCTCCGACGATCCCGGAGAGATGGTCTTCCTGGTCACGACCCAGGTCATGGAGCTGTGGTTCACCGTCATCGTCCACGAATGGGAGACCGCCGCCCGCGCCCTGCGCGAGGACCGGATCCCGGTGGCGACCGACGCGCTCAAGCGTTCGGTACGGGAGCTGGAGGCGCTGAACGCCTCCTGGACGCCCCTCGGGCAGCTCACCCCGGCCCAGTTCAACTCCTACCGGGCCGCCCTCGGCGAGGGCTCCGGCTTCCAGTCGGCGATGTACCGCCGCATGGAGTTCCTGCTCGGCGAGAAGTCCGCCTCGATGCTCGTCCCGCACCGCGGCGCCCCGCGCGTCCACGCGGAACTGGAGAAGGCGCTGCACGAGCCGAGCCTGTACGACGAGGTGGTCCGGCTCCTCGACCGGCGCGGGTACGACATACCGGACGCCGTGCTCCAGCGGGACGTCACCCGGAAGTACGAGGCGGCACCCGAGGTGGAGGCCGCCTGGACGGCCGTCTACAAGGGCGACCAGAACGGCGAGCTGGCCCGCCTCGGCGAGGCCCTCACCGACGTCGCCGAACTGGTCTGGCGCTGGCGCAACGACCACCTGGTCGCCACCCGCCGCGCGATGGGCTCGAAGACCGGCACGGGCGGCTCCGCCGGGGTGGCCTGGCTGGAGAAGCGGGCCCGCGGCAACGTGTTCCCCGAGCTGTGGACGGCGCGGTCCTATGTCTGAGCTGAGCAGCGAGGCCGAGCAGCTGGACCGCTCCGACCCGCTGGCCGCGCTGCGCGACCGGTTCGTCCTCGACGAGGTGACGTACCTGGACGGCAACTCGCTCGGCGCCCTCCCCGCGCACGTGCCCGCGCGCGTGGACGACGTCGTCCGCCGCCAGTGGGGCGAGCTGCGCATCCGTTCCTGGGAGGAGAGCGGCTGGTGGACCGCGCCCGAGCGGATCGGCGACCGGATCGCACCGCTGGTCGGCGCGGCGGCCGGGCAGATCGTCGTGGGCGACTCCACGAGCGTGAACGTCTTCAAGGCGCTCGTCGCCGCCGTGCGCATGGCGCAGGAGGACGGGAGCGGCGGCGACGGGGGCGGTGCGGGCCGGGACGAGATCCTCGTCGACGCCACCACCTTCCCCACGGACGGGTACATCGCCGAGTCGGCGGCCCGGATGACGGGCTGCGCGCTGCGCCCCGTCACCCCGGCCGAGGTGCCCTCGGCGCTGGCCGCCCGGGGCGACCGCACCGCCGCCGTGCTCCTCAACCACGTCGACTACCGCACCGGCCGCCTGCACGACCTGCCCGCGCTCACCCGCGCGGTGCACGCGTGCGGGGCGTACGCCGTCTGGGACCTCTGCCACAGCGCGGGCGCGCTGCCGGTCGGGCTCGACGAACACGGCGTCGACCTGGCGGTCGGCTGCACCTACAAGTACCTCAACGGCGGCCCCGGTTCGCCCGCCTACCTGTACGTGCGCCGCGACCTCCAGCCCCGCTTCGACTCCCCGCTGCCGGGCTGGAACTCGCACGCAGAGCCGTTCGGCATGCGCTCCGCGTACGCCCCGGCGTCCGGAGCGGTGCGCGGCAGGGTCGGCACGCCGGACATCCTCTCCCTGCTCGCCCTGGACGCCGCGCTGGACGTGTGGGACGAGGACGGTGTCTCGGTGGCGGCGGTGCGGGCCAAGTCGCTGGCGCTGACGGACTTCTTCCTGCGCTGCGTCGGGGAGTACGTCCCCGCCGGCCGGGTGGAGTCCGTGACCCCGGCCGCGCACGCGGAGCGCGGCAGCCAGGTCGCCCTGCGCTGTGACGACGCGGGCGAGGTCATGAAGCGGCTGATCGAGGGCGGCGTGGTCGGCGACTTCCGTGCCCCGGACGTCCTGCGCTTCGGTTTCACCCCGCTGTACGTCGGCTTCGCGGACGTGGAGCGGGCGGCCCGGGTGCTGGCGCGGACGCTGGGGTGACGCGCGGGAGCGACGCCGACGTGACGAGCGACGCCGACGTGACGAGTGGCGCCGACGTGACGAGTGGCGCCGGCGTGACGAGTGGCGCCGGCGTGACGCGCGGGAGTGGCGACGTCACCCGCTGGTGAAGGGTGGGGGCCGGGCGAATCGTTTGGTCCTCACCCAGCGTCACATCCCCATGTCCGTGCACGTCATCGGCCTGATAACGTCCCGCCAACGGCCGATTTCCACTCATCCGGTCCGCCAACACCGTTCCTTCGCAGAGAGGTTGAGCATGCCGGACGCCGCCGCAGAACCGGGCACCGCTGCCGCGAGGAACGCCGCGGAGGAGAAATCGGCCTTCGCGCACCCGGCGGTGGACCCCGACAGCACGGCCGGGTACGGCGACCACCCCGACCAGGTGATCGACTTCTACGCGCCGCGTGCCGCCGTGGGGCCGGGCGACGCCGCTCCCGTCGTGGTGGTCCTGCACGGAGGCTCGTGGCGGGCGCCGTACGACCGTCGCCATGTCAGCCCGTTCGCCGGGTTCCTGGCACAGCGGGGCTTCGCCGTGGCGAGCGTCGAGTACCGGCGCGGTGCGGAGGGCGGTGACGTCGGTACGGAGGGCGGTGACGCCGGTGCGGGCGGGCCCGTGGCGGGGCGGTGGCCCGAGACCCTCGACGACGTGGCCGCCGCGCTGGACGCGCTGCCCGGGCTGGTGGGGCGGCACCTGCCGCGGGCCGACGCACGCCGTACGGTGCTCACCGGCCACTCCGCCGGCGGGCACCTCGCCCTGTGGGCGGCGGCCCGGCACCTGCTGCCCGCCGACGCCCCTTGGCGCACCGACCGCCCGGCGCCGCTGCGGGGCGTGGTCGCGCTCGCGCCGATCGCGGACTTCGAGGTCGCCGACAAGCTCGAGGTGTGCGGGGGAGCGGCCCGCCAGTTCCTGGGCGGGGGCGGCCTGTTCGCCGAACGCCGTCCCTACGCCGACCCCGCCCTGCTGCTGCCCACGGGCATCGCGACGACCCTGGTCCAGGGCCGGGCCGACGTGGACGTGCCGCAGGCGGTCGCCGAGGCGTACGCCGACGCGGCGGCGAAGGCCGGGGAGGTGGTGGGTGTGACCCTGCTGGAGGACGTCGGCCACTTCCCGCTGATCGACCCGGCGGCGGACGCGTGCGCGGTGGTGGCGGAGGAGATCGCGCAGTTGGCGTGGTGAGCGCCGGGGAGGACGGGGCGACCCGCGGGGCGACCCCCTCGTGTCAGGCGTCGGCGTCGTACCCGTAATACCTGAGAGCTACCCGCCAGGTGAGTTCCCTGGCGGGACGCGGGTTACCCGGCCCGATTCATAACTTCCCTTGCAGGCGGGCCCGATGGGCGGGCGTGCCGGAGGGGAGCGGCCATGTGGAGCGGTGCGGCGGCACGTTGGCGGCGGCATGCGGGCAGGTGGCGTCGTGCCGTGTGCGCGGCTCTCATCACCGGTGCCGTGGTCCTCCCGCTCTCCGGTGCCGCGCAGCCCCGGATCCCGGCCCCGCCCCCCGCCGAGCCGCCGGCGCCGACGGCCGCCACACTGGCCGAGACGTACGCCGCCCACCGGGCCAACGCCGCCGAGGCGTCCCGGATGGCCGCCGACCACGGCGACCGTCACCGCGCCGCGGCCGACCGTGCGATGGCCGACCCCTCCCGACGCCTCCTCGCCTTCGACGGCCGGGGCGCCGGACTGGCCACCGAGGTACTCGGTGACCTGGCGCGGGCCGACCGTGTCGCCGTCCTGGTCCCGGGCTCCGACACCGGCCTCGACACCTACGGCCGGTTCCGCGCCGCCGCCGCCGCGCTGCACCGGCAGCTCGTCGCGCAGGCGCCTGCCGGTACCCGCACCGCGGTCATCGCCTGGCTGGGGTACGAGACGCCGGGCACGATCAGCACCGCCGTCGCCACGACCGGCCGCGCCGAGCGGGCGGCCCCGAAGCTGCGCGCCCTCGTAGCCGACCTGCGCCGGATCACCGGGCCCGGCACCCGCCTCACCCTGCTCTGCCACTCCTACGGCTCGGTCGTCTGCGCCCGCGCCGCCGACGGCCTCGGCGTCTCCGACATCGCCCTGCTCGGCAGCCCGGGCACCGGCGCCGACACGGCCGCCGGCCTGCGCAGCGGCGCCCGGATCTGGGCGGCGCGGGGCGACGACGACTGGGTGGAGCACGTCCCGCACCTCAGCACCGGGCTGTTCGGCACCACCGTCGGCTTCGGCACCGATCCGGTCTCCCCGGAGTTCGGCGCCCGGGTCTTCGACGCCGGCGACGGCGGCCACAGCGACTACTTCGACCCCGGCTCCCTCTCCCTGACGAACCTGGCCCGGATCGCCCTGGGCGCGACCACGGAGGTGACCCATGACTGATGTGACCCGAGCACCCCAAGCGACCCGGGCGGCCCGTGCGACCCAAGCGACCCGAGCGGTCCGAGTGGTCCGGGCGACCCGAGCGGTCCGGGCGGTCCGGGCGGTCCGGGCCACGCTGGCGGTCCGGGCGGTCCGGGCGACGCTGGAGATGCCGAAGACCCGGCCGAGCCCCACGCGGGACGCCCCCACCCGGTGGCCCGGTACCGCCCGGCGGAGCCTGCTCCGCTCCGCCGCCCGGATCGACACCGCCACGCCCGCGTCGAGGGACCGGGCCGTCGACGCCCTGCGTGCCTTCGCCATCCTCGGGGTGGTCCTCGGGCACTGGCTGGTGACGGCCCTGGTCGCCGACGGCAACGGCCTGCGTGCGGCCAGCCCGTTGCGGGACATGCCCTGGCTGGCCCCGGTCTCCTGGGCCTTCCAGACCCTCGCCGTGTTCTTCCTGGTCGGCGGCCATGTCGCCACCCGTGGCCACACGTCCGCCCGCGCCCGGGGCGAGTCCTACGGCCGCTGGCTGTCCGCCCGTCTCTCCCGGCTGTTCCGGCCGGTCCTGGCCGTCCTCGGCCTGTGGTCGGTGACGGCCGCGCTGCTGGTCGTGACCGGCGCGGAGTTCGGCACCGTCCACACGCTGGTGAAGCTGGCCCTGTCCCCGATGTGGTTCCTGCTGGTCTTCGCGGCGCTGACGGCGGCGACGCCGTTGCTGACGCGGCTGAGCCCGCTGTGGCCGCTGGTCGTCGTCCTCCACGTCGATCTGCTGCGCTTCGGTTTCGGCGCCCCGTCCTGGCTCGGCTGGCTCAACCTCGCGGCCGGCTGGCTGGTCCCCTTCACCCTCGGCGCCGCCTGGGCCCGCGGCGAACTGGACCGCCGCCGCAGCGGCTGGATCCTGCTCACCGGGGGTACGGCGGCGACCGCGGCGCTCGTCGCCTGGGCCGGCTATCCGGCTTCGATGGTGGGCGTCCCGGGCGCCGCGGTGTCGAACCTCAATCCGCCGACCCTGGCCGCCGTCACCTTCGGTCTGGCGCAGTGCGGCCTCGCCCTGTTGCTGCGCGACCGGCTGCGACGCGCGATGCGGCGGCCGGTGGCGTGGGCGGCCGTCGCCCTGGTCAACCTCTCCGCGATGACGATCTTCCTCTGGCACCAGACGGCGCTGATGGCGACCACGGCCGGCAGCCTCCTCCTGGGCCGCCTGCCCGGCCTGCACACGCGCCCCGACGGCCTGGAGTGGGTCGCGGCCCGGATCGCCTGGCTCCCGGTGTTCGCGCTGGTCCTGGCGGGCTGCTGGGCCGCGTTTCGTTCCTGCGAGCGCGGTGGTGCCCGGCGCCGTTCCAAGATCGTCCGGGCTCACCGCCCGGACGGCCGGACCGGGACGGCGGGTGCACGCCATGTCTAGGGTGGGGCCCGTGACACGACGGGGGATACGGCAGACGGTCCGGGGCCGCGTCGAACGCGCGCTGGGGGTGCTCCACGACGACCTGTGGACCTGGCGGCCGGATCCGCTGCCGCCGTCGGTGTGGCTGCGCTGGTTCCCGCACGGGATCGTCTGCCTGGCCGCCCTCGGCGTGCTGCTCGGCGACGCGGCCCAGCTCGGTGAGAACGGCCGGGTCGACCCCGGATTCGCCTTCGTCATCGCTCTCGCGCGGGCCGGTGCGATGGTCCTGGCGCTGTGGCGGCCGGTCGCGGCGTGGTGGCTGTCGATGGCGGGCATGCTGGTGGGGGCCTTCGCCGTGCGGGCCGAGATGGTGGCGGACGGGGACGGGTTCACCTGGCCCTGGACGGCCGCCGGGCTCATCGCCCATCTCTTCGTCCTGCTGTTGCTCGCCCTGCGGGTGCCCACGCGGGTGTCCCTGGAGGCGCTGGCCCTGACCGCGCTCACCACCTACCTGGTGCAGGGCGTGGTGGGTGCGTCGACCTTCCAGCCGACCGGGATGCTCGCCGTCATCCTCTTCACGGTCGTCGTCGTTCTCGGCATCGCCCTGCGCGGCCGCCGCGAGGCGCGCTCGGAGCTCGCGCAGCAGACCTCGCTCACCGCCGAGGAGCGGGCCCGGCGCACCCTGCTGGAGGAGCGCAGCCGCATCGCGCGCGAGCTGCACGACGTGGTCGCCCACCACATGTCGGTGATCTCCATCCAGGCCCAGGTCGCCCCCCTCCTCGTAGAGAACCCGCCGGACGAGCTGAGGGAGAACCTCGCGGGCATCCGGCAGAACGCGCTGGAGGCGCTCACCGAGCTGCGCCGGGTGCTGGGCGTGCTGCGCTCCGAGCACCCCGACGTACTGGAGGAGTCCGAGGGCGGCGATCCCCTGCCGCACGCCCCGCAGCCCACCCTCGACCGGCTCGACGCGCTGGTGGAGAACACCAGGGCCGCCGGACTGACCGTCACCACCCAGGCGAGCGGCACGCGCCGGCCCCTGCCGCCCGGCGTGGAGCTGTCGGCGTACCGGATCGTCCAGGAGGCGCTCAGCAACGTCCTGCGGCACGCGCCCGGCGCGACCGCCCGGGTCCACCTCACGCACCTCCCGATCGGGCTGCGCGTGGAGGTCTCCAACACCCGCCCGAAGCGGGCGCCGGCGCCGTCGCAGGGGGCGGGGCACGGGCTGCTCGGCATGCGGGAGCGGGTGGCGATGCTCGACGGGAGCCTGACCGCGCACGCACTGCCGGGCGGTGGCTACCAGGTGGCGGCGTTCCTGCCGGTCGACGCCGAATCCGCGGTCGACGCCGAATCCGCGGTCGACGCCGAATCCGCGGTCGACGCCGAATCCGCAGTCGTCCCCGAACCCGCCGGCACAGACGAAACCCCCGCCCACCACATCCCCGAGGACGACACCCGATGACCACCAGCAGCGACGGGCGCGTGATCCGTGTCCTGATCGCCGACGACCAGCAGATGGTCCGGCAGGGGTTCAGCGTGCTGCTCAACACCCAGCCGGACATCGAGGTGATCGGGCAGGCGGTGGACGGCCGGGACGCCGTCGCCAAGGTCGCCGAGCAGACCCCGGACGTCGTCCTGATGGACATCCGCATGCCAGAGCTGGGCGGCATCGAGGCCACCCGCCTGATCACCGGGGCGACCCCGGAGATCAGGGTCCTGGTGCTGACCACCTTCGACCTCGACGAGTACGTGTACGAGGCGCTGCGGGCCGGGGCCTCCGGGTTCCTGCTGAAGGACGCGTCCGCCGACCAGCTCGCCGAGGCGGTCCGGGTGGTGGCGTCCGGGGACGCCCTGCTCGCGCCGGGCATCACCCGCCGCCTGATCGCGGAGTTCTCCCGGCTGGACGACCGGCCGCGCGCCCCGCTCAAGGCCCGCGTGGGTGAGCTGACCGAGCGGGAGACGGAGGTGCTCGCCCTGATCGCACAGGGCCTGTCGAACGCCGAGATCGCCCAGCGCCTGGTCGTCGCCGAGCAGACGGTGAAGACCCATGTGGGCCGCATCCTGGTGAAACTGGGGCTCAGGGACCGCACCCAGGCGGCCGTGTTCGCCTACGAGTCGGGCCTCGTGCGGCCCTCGGGGTACTGAAGCCGGTGGACGCGCGCCGACCGTCCCCGGCCCCCGTAGTACCTGAGGCGGATGCCCAAGGACCCCTCTCACTGGTGACGACGGCCCCTCCCGCCGCCGCCTACCGTGGCAACGTGACCGAGACGACCCAGACGGGTAGCACGCCCCCCGGCGACGCGAGCGCGACCCGCAGCCCCGAGTACCGGCTGGCCAAGGACGCCCTGAGCGGGCTGCGCGAGGACCTGTTCCACGACGCCTTCGCCTACCGCCCGCTGTCCCGCACGGCCCCGGACGCCCCGTGGGTCCGCCGCCTGCCCGCACGGATGCGGCCGTACGCGGCCCGCGTCCCGTACCTGGCGGTGGCCGGCGCGGCGCTGCTGTGCTTCTACGGCGGCCTGGTGGGCGGTTACAGCAGTCAGTGGACCCTGCTCAGCGGGCTGGTGTGCGCGCTCCCGGTGCTGGCCACCCTGGTCCGGCCGGTCGGCGCCTTCTGGATGTCCATGGTGGCCACACCCCTGGTGGCGCTGCTCGGCAGCAGCTGGGGGGACTGGCCGTGGCTGCCGGGGTCGTTCATGTGCCACACCGCCGTGCTGGTGATCGTGGCGATACGCACCCGCCCGCGCACCGCCGTGTGGATGTGGGTCATCACCGCGGCCTACGCCTTCTTCAACGAGTCCCTGTGGGGCCCGGGCCAGTACGGCAGCAACTCCGCACCCCTGCTGGTGCTCACCGCCTTCGCCCTGCTCGCGATCTCGCTCTGGCACATCCGCCGCGACGCCCGGCAGCAGGTGACCGCCCAGCAGACGGTCACCGCGCACGAGCGGTCCCGGCGCACCCTGCTGGAGGAGCGCACCAACATCGCCCGTGAGCTGCACGACGTGGTCGCCCACCACATGTCGGTGGTCGCCATCCAGGCGGAGGCCGCGCCCTACCGGGTGGAGAATCCGCCGGAGGAGCTGGAGCGCGCCTTCGCCACCATCCGGGAGAACGCGGTGGCCGCCCTCACCGAGCTGCGCCGCGTCCTCGGTGTCGTCCGCGCCGAGGACTACGAGGCCCCGGACGCCCCGCAGCCCACGCTGACCGACCTGGACGCCCTGCTCGCCAACGTCCGCGAGGCCGGCCTGGGCGTGGAGAAGGCGGTGACCGGCGCGGTGCGCGAGCTGCCGCCCGGCGTGGAGCTGTCGGCGTACCGGATCGTGCAGGAGGCGCTCAGCAACACCCTGCGGCACGCGCCCGGCGCGACGGCCCGCGTGGAGGTCTCCTACGTCCTGGGCGGCCTGGGCCTGCGCATAGTCAACACCGCCATCCCACAGAACACCCTGGTCAAGCCGTCCCCCGGCGCCGGACACGGAGTCACCGGCATGCGCGAGCGCGTCTCGATGCTGAACGGCGAGATGACGGCCGGCCCGACCGAAGACGGGGGATACGAGGTGGCGGTGTTCCTGCCGGTCACCGCGGTGAGCGAGGGTGACGCATGACCGGGAGCACGATCCGGGTCCTGATCGCGGACGACCAGATGATGGTGCGCGAGGGCTTCTCGGTCCTGTTGAACGCGATGCCGGACATCGAGGTCGTCGGCGAGGCGGTCAACGGCCGTGAGGCGGTCGACCGCGTCCGCGAACTCGCCCCCGACGTCGTCCTGATGGACATCCGCATGCCGGAGCTGAACGGCATCGAGGCGACCCGCGAGATCGTCGCCGCCGACGGCACGTCGAAGGTCCTGGTGCTGACCACCTTCGACCTCGACGAGTACGTGTACCAGGCGCTGCGTGCGGGCGCCTCCGGCTTCCTCCTCAAGGACGCCTCCGCCCGCCAGCTCGCCGACGGCGTCCGGGTGGTCGCGGCCGGGGAGGCCCTGCTCGCGCCCTCGATCACCAAGCGCCTGATCACCGAGTTCTCCAAGCTCTCCGACGCCCCGCGTCTGATGCCCTCGGCGCAGGCGGCCTACGGGGATCTGACCGAGCGGGAGACGGAGGTCCTGGTGCTGATCGCGCAGGGCCTGTCGAATTCGGAGATCGCCGAGCGCCTGGTGGTCGCCGAGTCGACGATCAAGACGCACGTCAGCCGCATCCTGGTGAAGCTGGGCCTCAGAGACCGCACCCAAGCGGCGGTGTTCGCCTACGAGGCACGGCTGGTGACCCCTGGCTGACCGGACCAGCCGGCATCGGCCTCAGTGGCCGCCCCGGTTCTTGACGCAGGGGCCCGTGCCCGGCTGCGGTTCGATGTAGGCGCCGTGGACCTTGCTGGTCAGCTCGTCCTTCGTCACGCGGCCGGACACACACGTGACTCCCGTGTGGACGCTGTAGAACCCGTTGCCGATGTAGACGCCGTGTTCCTCGCCGCAGCCGAGACGGTTCAGCGCCGCCGCGATCCGCTCGTCGCTGAAGGCGCCGTACTCACCGGCCCCGCCTTCCTGCCGGACCTTCTCCAGCTCCGTGCGGATGAGCTTCGCCGACGCCTCCCCGATGGCGCGCTTCTCGGCCGTCATCCGCGCCTGCATGCGGTAGGCGTGGTTCTCGGCATGGTGGGGGGCCAGATCCTGGTTCTGCTCCTGGTGCTTGCTGCTGACGCGCGGCGCGGGAGAAGACGGCGGACTCGAGGGGACCACGGCAGGCTGCGCGCACTTCGGCCGGGAGGTGGGGGGAGGCGAGGACCAGGATGGGGCCGACTGCGGCCGCTCGGCCTTCTGGGTGCCGCATCCGGTCACCGCGATGGCGACGAGGGCGGCTGCGGCGGCTGATCGTCTGATGGGCATGGGCATGGGCATGGGCATGGGCAGAGTCTCCGGCCCAGGACCGCTGGCGTCATGAGTGCGGGTACTCACCTGCGCCGCCGTCGTCGTCGTCGCCGCGCCGCCGTCTCGGCCCGAGCTGTCGCCAGGGCCTCTGGGCAGCGGCCCGGTCGGCGTCCTATCGTCCGTCCATGACGGCTGAATCCGATGTATCCGACCTCGCGTTCGACCCGTGGGACCCCGCGTTCGTCGCCGACCCCTACCCCGCCTTCACCGACCTGCGGGACCGGGGCCGGGTGCACTACTACGCGCCGAGCGACCAGTGGCTGGTCCCGCACCACGCGGACGTCTCGGCGCTGCTGCGCGACCGGCGTCTGGGCCGGACCTACCAGCACCGTTTCTCGCACGAGGAGTTCGGCCGCACCCCGCCCCCGCCGGAGCAGGAACCCTTCCACACGCTCAATGACCACGGGATGCTCGACCTGGAGCCGCCGGACCACACCCGGATCCGGCGCCTGGTGTCGAAGGCGTTCACGCCGCGCACGGTGGAGCGGCTGAAGCCGTACGTGCGCGCGCTGGCGGACGACCTGGTCGCCGGGGTGGTGACGGCGGGCGGCGGCGATCTGCTCGCCGACGTGGCCGAGCCGCTGCCGGTCGCGGTGATCGCCGAGATGCTGGGCATCCCGGAGGCCGACCGGGCCCCCTTGCGGCCCTGGTCCGCGGACATCTGCGGGATGTACGAGCTGAACCCGTCCGAGGAGACGGCGGCGAAGGCGGTCCGCGCCTCGCTCGACTTCTCGGAGTACCTGCGCGGGCTGATCGCCGCCCGCCGCAAGGAACCCGGCGAGGACCTCGTCTCCGCTCTGATCGCGGCCCACGACGAGGACGACGACCGCCTCACCGAGCAGGAGATGATCTCGACCTGCGTGCTGCTCCTGAACGCCGGTCACGAGGCCACGGTGAACGCGACGGCCAACGGCTGGCTCGCCCTGTTCCGCAACCCGGACCAGCTGGCGGCCCTGCGCGCCGACCACTCCCTCGTCCCGACCGCGGTCGAGGAGCTGATGCGCTACGACACCCCGCTCCAGATGTTCGAGCGCTGGGTGCTGGACGAGATCGAGATCGACGGGACGACCATCCCGCGCGGCGCGGAGGTTGCGCTGCTGTTCGGCTCCGCCAACCACGACCCGGCGGTCTTCGCCGACCCGGACCGCCTCGACCTCGCCCGCCGGGACAACCCGCACATCTCCTTCAGCGCCGGCATCCACTACTGCATCGGTGCGCCGCTCGCCCGGATCGAACTCGCGGCATCCATGACGTCCCTGCTGGAGCGGGCCCCGACGCTGCGGCTCGCGGCGGAACCGGAGCGGAGGCCGAACTTCGTGATGCGGGGTCTGACGGGGCTACCCGTGCACCTGTGAGCGCCCGCGACCGCGCCGCGTGAGCAGCCAGGCGCCCAGTCCCCACACCAGGCCGGGCAGGACCGCGCCTCCGACCGCGACGAGGGGCAGTTCGACGAGGGCGGTGGTGAGGTCCATGCCGTTGTTCTCGAACGCCATGCCCAGGTGCCGCTGGGTCCGCGCCGACCGCCACCACAGGACCAGCGCCACCACGGCCCCCACGGCCGCCACCACACACCCACCGCACGTCATCGCGTCTCGCCTCATGCCCGTGAGGACGCCGCCGACCGCCCTCACGGTTCGCCCCTGAGCCTTCACCGGCCCCCGAAGGCTCAGGTACTCATGTCCCGCCGCCGCAGCCCCACCAGCCCCGCCGCCACCAGCACCCCCGCGATCAGCAGCAGCACCAGCACCGGTGACCAGCTCATCTCCCCGCCCGGCAGCTTCGGCAGATGACCGAAGGGCGAGACGTCCAGCACCGCCTGCGGCACGTCCAGCGCCGGCCCCACCCAGCCGAGCAGCAGCACCGCTCCCGCGACCCCCCACGCGGCGACCGCGCCCCGCGGCAGCACGCCGTGCAGCAGCACCGCCGCCCCGCCGATCACCCACACCGCGGGCAGCTGCACGAGGCACGCGCCGAGGATCGCCCCGGCGTCCCGCCCGTAGCCGGCCGCGAAACCGGCGCCGCCGAGCAGCATGATGAGCGCCGCGCCGCCGAAGGCGACGACGAGGTGTCCCGCCGCCCACCGCAGCCGCCCCACGGCGCTCGCGAGCACCGGCTCCGCGCGCCCGGACGTCTCCTCGCCGCTGAGCCGCAGCACCGACGCCACGACGTAGAGCGCGGCGACCAGCCCGAGCATCCCGACCATCGCCGACACGAACGCGTCGGTGATCCCCGCCTGTCCGCCCATCCGCTCGATGATCTGGCGGGCCTGTTCGTTGTCCCCGACCAGGTCCGCCACGCCCTCCGTCACCCCGCCGTACACGAGGCCGGCGAGGAGGAAGCCGACGCTCCAGCCGAGGACGCTGCCCCGTTGCAGCCGCCAGGCCAGCGCGCCGGCCGTCGAAAGGCGCCCGGTGGCCGGTCCCGGCCGGGTCGGCAGGAAGCTCATGCCGAGGTCCCGGCGCCCGGCGAGCCTGTAGGCCACCGCGCCCTGCACCACCGCCGCGCCGGCGATCAGCGCCAGCACCCACCACCGCTCGTCGGCGAAGGGGCGCAGGTTCTCCAGCCACCCGAGCGGCGACAGCCACGTCAGCGCCGACGAACCGTCGGCCGTCGCCGAGTCACCGGCGGCGCGCAGCACGAAGGCCCCGCCCAGCACCCCGGCCGTCAGTCCCCGGGCCAGCCGCGCGCTCTCGGTCAGCTGGGCGACGATCGCCGCCATGGTCGCGAAGAGCATCCCGACACCCGCGACACCCAGCCCGAAGGCCACCGCTCCGGCCGCCCCCTGTCCGGCCAGTCCGGCGGTCACGAGCAGCGCGAGGGCGGCGTTCGCGACCGCCGCCGTGAGCAGGGCCGCCGTCAGCGAGGCGCGGCGGCCGACCATCCCGGAGGCGACGACCTCCTGCCGTCCGCTCTCCTCCTCGTCGCGGGTGTGCCGTACGACGACGAGGAGGCTCGTCACGGCGGCGAGCGCGGCGGCGTACACGCCGACCCGCCAGGCGGTGAGGGCGCCCAGGCTGTCGTCGAAGAGCGGGCCGACCATGGCGCGCAGCGAGGAGTTGGTCTCCATCTGCCGCACGAGGTCGGCGCGTTCGGCGGCGGTGCCGTACAGACCCTCGATGGTGCCCGGCATGGAGAGGACCATGAGGGCGTTCACCGCGACCCAGACCGGGATCATCACCCGGTCCCGGCGCAGCGCGAGCCGCAGCAGTGTGCCGGTGCCGGCCAGTTGGCGCGAGCTGCCCGGCCGTACCCCGAGGGCGGCGGTGGCGGTCATCGCGCCGCCACCTCCTCGGCCTCCTCACCGATGGCGTCCTCGGCCTGGTAGTGCCGGAGGAACAGCTCTTCCAGCGTGGGCGGCGTCGACGTCAGCGACCGCACGCCCGACTCGCTCAGCGCCCGGAGTACGGCGTCCAGTTTGTCGGTGTCGACCTGGAGCCGGACCCGGTGGCCCTGGACGTCGAGGTCGTGCACGCCGGGCAGTGCCGCCAGGCCGTTCGGCGCACCCGCGAGTTCGGCGCTCACGCTCGTGCGGGTCAGGTGGCGCAGTTCGGCGAGCGAGCCGCTCTCCACGGTCCGCCCCTTGCGGATGATGCTGACGCGGTCGCACAGCTCCTCGACCTCGCTGAGGATGTGGGAGGAGAGCAGCACCGTCCGGCCGCGCTCGCGCTCCTCGGCCACGCACCGCTGGAAGACCTCCTCCATCAACGGGTCGAGCCCGGAGGTGGGTTCGTCGAGGATCAGCAGGTCGACGTCGGAGGCGAAGGCGGCGACGAGCGCGACCTTCTGCCGGTTGCCCTTGGAGTACGTGCGTCCCTTCTTGGTCGGGTCCAGCTCGAACCGCTCGACCAGTTCCGTGCGGCGCGCCTTGTCCAGGCCCCCGCGCAGCCGCCCGTAGAGGTCGATGACCTCGCCGCCGGAGAGATTGCGCCACAGGGTCACGTCACCGGGCACGTAGGCGATCCGCCGGTGCGCCTCCACGGCGTCGGTCCACGGGTCGCGGCCCAGCACCTGGGCGGCACCGGAGTCCGCGCGCAGCAGGCCGAGCAGGACGCGGATGGCGGTGGACTTGCCGGCGCCGTTGGGTCCGAGGAAGCCGTGCACCTCGCCCGTCTCGACCTCCAGGTCGAGCCCGTCCAGAGCGTGCGTCCGTCCGAACGACTTGTGCAGCCCGGAGACGCTGATTGCCTTCGTCATGATTCGGAACGTACAGTGCATTCACAAATTTGTGAAGTTAAGAAAGCGTCAGGATGTGAGGGATGATCGAAGAATGAGCGAAGCGGCGGAGGCCAGGGACGCGGGGCGTGATCCCGAGGCGGTGTCGAAGTTCGTCGAGGGCTTCGCGGCCCAGCTCGTCGAGGCGGGGATGCAGCGGATGCCGGCCCGGGTCTTCGCCGCGCTGCTGGCCTCCGACTCGGGCTCACTGACCTCGGCGGAACTGGGCGAATGCCTCCAGGTCAGCCCGGCCGCCGTCTCCGGCGCCGTGCGCTACCTCTCGCAGCAGCACATGGTCTCCCGCGAGCGCGAACCAGGCTCCCGGCGGGAGCGGTACCGGGTGCACAGCAACCAGTGGTACGAGGCCCTCACCAACCGCGAGGCCATCATCAAGCGCTGGGAGAGCGCCCTGCGCGAGGGCGTCGCGAGCCTGGGCGCGGAGACCCCGGCGGGCCGCCGCATGTCGGAGACGCTGGCGTTCTTCGAGTTCGTCGACGAGGAGATCGCCGCGATGATGGAACGCTGGCGGACCCACCGCGAGAAGACCTTCGGCACACCCTGACCACCCCCCGCCCCCCCAGCCGCCGCCGACGACGCCCCACCGAACCACCGGCACCGGCCGCAGCCGACGACGCCCCGCCGAACCACCCGCACCCGCCGACGGCGAGGACGCCCCACAGGGGCCACCCGCACCCGACAACGGATGCCGCACGGGTGGTGCGGGTGGGAACAAGAACGCCGAAGGCGAAGCCGAGGCGTCCAGGCGACGTCTACCCCACCGGCAACGTCAACCCCCACGCCCCCTCCCGCACCGTCCACGTCCGAGTCCGCACCGGCCCCGAAACCACCGCGTCCGCGCGATAGCGAAAGTCCGCCCCCGACACCGTCACCGTCCGCCCGCTCGCAGTCACCGGCCCCGCCGCAGACTCCGCCCCCACCGCCAGCCGACGCACCTCCACCACGACCATCCCCGCCGCCCCGGGTATCAGCGACACCGCCTCGACCGGCTGATCGAGATCCACCAGCGTCTGCCCGTCGACCTCCACCCGCAGCCGGGCCGGTGTCCCACCCGCCCCCGCCCCCGGCGCCACCGCCGCCCTCGCGGGCCGCGAGGAGGCCAGGGACCGCACGAGCGACTGACAGGTCCGCAGCCAGGGACGACCCACCCCGGACGCCCCGCCCACCGCGTTCGGGTCCGCGCCCGCGTCCGTTGCCGTGCCCGCGCCCGCGCCCTCACGTCGTCCCCGGGGACCGCCGGAGGCAACCGGCGGAATCCCCACCGCCCCCAGCACCACCCCGTCGCTGTCGTCGACGAGCAGATCCAGTCGCCGCTCCGCCCCGTCCAGCACGGCCCGGGCCGCCGCCACCGCCCCGGTGGGCAGCCCCAGCGACCGGGCGAGGCCCAGCGCCGAGCCCACCGGCACCACCGACAGCGCGCACCCCGCCAGCTCCCGCCGCCGGTGCAGCAGGCCCACCGCCCGCAGCAGCGCACCGTCGTCACCGACCACCACGGGCCGCCGCGAACCTCGCCGTCCGAGCGCCCGCGCGAACTCCTCCGGGCCGTCCGGCAGACACACCTTCGTACCCGCCGCACCCGCGCTGAGCACGTCTTTCGCGATCCTGACGGACTCCCCGTCGGTCCTCCGGGCGACCGGATCGACGACCACCAGAAGCTGGTCGGGCCTCGCGGATGAGTGCGTGGAAGAGCTCACGGAAGTCGCCACCTCGGCCATGCCTCGCTTCCTCGGGTAGCATCTTTGTGCAAGAGCCCCTTGCGCTATTGCGCCAGGGGCTTCGTCTATTCCGGGGCATCCGGTCCGACGGTTGGCGGCCAACGACGGTCGCGGTGTACGTGGCTCAAGACCGCCGCGTACTCCCTCGACCTTGGACATGCCCCGCCCGGAAGGGGTGTACGCGCGTGCCCGCACTTGTGCTGCTCGGTGCTCAGTGGGGTGACGAAGGCAAGGGAAAGGCGACGGACCTGCTCGGTGGTTCCGTCGACTATGTGGTGCGCTACCAGGGCGGCAACAACGCCGGCCACACGGTAGTCGTGGGCGATCAGAAGTACGCCCTTCACCTGCTCCCTTCCGGAATCCTGTCTCCCGGCTGTACGCCGGTCATCGGTAACGGTGTCGTTGTCGACCCGTCGGTCCTGTTCTCCGAGCTGAGCGGGCTGAACGAGCGCGGCGTCGACACGTCCAAGCTCCTGATCAGCGGAAACGCGCACATCATCACGCCGTACAACGTGACCGTCGACAAGGTGACGGAACGCTTCCTCGGCAAGCGCAAGATCGGCACCACCGGCCGCGGCATCGGCCCGACCTACGCCGACAAGATCAACCGTGTCGGCATCCGCGTCCAGGACCTCTACGACGAGTCGATCCTCACCCAGAAGGTCGAGGCGGCGCTGGACGTCAAGAACCAGATGCTCACCAAGCTCTACAACCGCCGGGCGATCGCCACCGGCCAGGTCGTCGAGGAGCTGCTGGGCTACGCGGACAAGCTCGCCCCGTACGTCGCCGACACCGTCCTGGTCCTCAACCAGGCCCTCGACGACGACAAGGTGGTCCTCTTCGAGGGCGGCCAGGGCACGCTGCTCGACATCGACCACGGCACGTACCCCTTCGTCACCTCCTCGAACCCGACCGCGGGCGGCGCCTGCACCGGCGCCGGTGTGGGCCCGACGAAGATCAGCCGGGTCATCGGCATCCTCAAGGCGTACACGACCCGCGTCGGCGCCGGTCCGTTCCCGACCGAGCTGTTCGACGAGGACGGCGAGGCCCTGCGCCGCATCGGCGGCGAGCGGGGCGTCACCACCGGCCGCGACCGCCGCTGCGGCTGGTTCGACGCGGTGATCGCCCGCTACGCCACCCGCGTCAACGGCCTCACCGACTTCTTCCTGACGAAGCTCGACGTCCTCACCGGCTGGGAGCAGATCCCGGTCTGCGTGGCGTACGAGATCGACGGCAAGCGCGTCGAGGAGCTGCCGTACTCGCAGTCCGACTTCCACCACGCGAAGCCGGTCTACGAGACGCTGCCCGGCTGGAGCGAGGACATCACCAAGGCGAAGTCCTTCTCCGACCTGCCGAAGAACGCCCAGGCGTACGTGAAGGCGCTGGAGGAGATGTCCGGCGCCCCGATCTCCGCGATCGGCGTGGGCCCGGGCCGGGACGAGACGATCGAGGTCAACTCGTTCCTGTAGGAGCTGTGGGAGCTGTAGGAGACTGAGGTCAGCTGTAGGAACCGCGGGAATCCGCGGACGTAGGGCGACGGAGCGAGTGGAACATGCGGATCGGCAACCCCCTCCCCGTCGCCCTGCGCCGAAAGCCCACCACCCGGACGTGGATCTGGCTGACCGTCGCCGTCGTCGCCGTGACCGGCGGGCTCTTCTACGTCGACGGCCACCGCGTCCCCGCCGCCCCGCACGCGGACGACGCCAAGTGCGACAAGATCGTCTCCCGCCTGCCGGACGGCATACCCGGCGCCTCCCGCGACTGGGCCCTGGGCGACGGGGTCGCGTCCTGGGGCGGCCAGAAGGCGGTCTTCCGGTGCGGCGCCGAGGAACTGCCGCCGAACATCAACCTCTGCGTCACCGTCGACGGCGTCGACTGGGTCCTGGACGAGGACCGGCTGAAGCGCGACGGCGTGAGCGTGCTGCGGACGTACGGCCGCTCACCGGCCGTGGAGTTCACGTACGACGGCCCGCGCGAGGAGGTGGGCGGCATCCTCACCGCGCTCGACCCCGCCGTGCGGTGGATCCCGCAGCAGCGCAAGTGCATCGGCCTGGACGACGCCGACGTCCTGTAGCCCTTCGTTCGGCCCCCTCCGCCGGGCGCCGGTCCCGGCGGTGGTGTCGGATCGGGGCATGACCGACCGCCACAGCGCCGCTTCCTGCCAGGGCCCGTACGGCGGCGGGGCCGGGCCCGAAGCCTGCGGCGACCCGGCCCGCTTCGAGGTCGCCCGGCATCTGCGCACGCCGCTGCGGGTGTGCCCCGTACACCTGGGCCCCTCGCTGCTGCTGGCCGAGGGCGTGCTGTGGCCGCCGGAGATCATCCTCGTGCGGTGAGCAGGCCGGTGAGCAGGCCGGTGAGAAGGCCGGGAGGCCGCCGGGCGAGCGCGCAGGCCGGAGTGGTTCACTGGGGGCGACCCGCCCGCGACGGCGCGGGGACGCGGGGACGCGGAAGGAAGCCGTACGGTGCCCGGACGATCCGACGACGACATCGCACGTCAGTTCGAGCTGGACCGGCCCCGGCTGCGGGCGGTCGCGTACCGGATCCTCGGCTCCCTCGGCGAGGCCGACGACGCCCTCCAGGACGCCTGGCTGCGCGCCGACCGCACGGACACCTCCGACGTGGCGAACCCCTCCGGCTGGCTCACCACGGTCGTCGCCCGGGTCTGCCTCAACATGCTCCGCGCCCGCGCGGGCCGCCGAGAGGATCCGCTGGAGGACGTGCTCCCCGGCTCCCGATCCGGCCCCCGGTCCGGTCCCCGGCCGGCCGACCCGGAGGAGGAGGCCCAGCTCGCCGACTCCGTCGGGATCGCGCTGCTGATCGTCCTGGACACCCTGGGCCCCGCCGAACGGCTCGCCTTCGTACTGCACGACATGTTCGACGTGCCCTTCGACGACATCGCCGAGATGCTCGCCAAGACCCCCGCGGCCACCCGCCAGCTGGCCAGCCGCGCCCGCCGCCGGGTCCGGGGCGTCCCCGCGCCGGCCGCCGACCCGCCCCGCCGGCGCCGCGCGGTCGACGCCTACCTGGCGGCCACCCGCGGCGGCGACTTCGACGCGCTGGTCTCGCTGCTCCACCCAGACGTCGTCCTGCGCGCCGACGCCGCGGTCGTCCCGACGACCGAGCCCGTCACCATGTCCGGCATGGAGCGGGTGGCCAGGGGAGCGATGGCCTCGATGGCCAGGGCGCGGTCCGCCGCCGTCGTTCTCGTCGACGGCCTGGCCGGCATCGCGACCGCCGCACACGGCCGGCTGGGCGTGGTCCTCCGCTTCACCTTCGCGGACGACGACCGCATCACCGGCATCGACGTGATCGCGGAACCGGAACGCCTGAACGAACTGGACATCTCGGGCGTAAGCTGAGGTCGTACACGCTGAGTTCGTACACGTCGCGTCGGCAGAAGAAGGTGAGTGCGATGCGCGTGCTGCTCAAGGCGACGCTGGACACGGAGAAGGCGAACGAGGCGCTCCGCAGCGGGAAGCTGCCCGAGCTGATCAGCCGGACGCTCGACCACGTCAGGCCGGAGGCCGCCTACTTCGGCCCCCTGGGCGGTCGGCGGACGGCCCTGATGGTCTTCGACATGCAGGACAGCTCGGAGCTGCCGTCCACCGGCGAGCCCTTCTTCACCGAGCTGAACGCCGAGGTCGAGGTGTCCCCGATCATGAACGCCGACGAACTGCGCAAGGGCCTCTCCCAGCTCGGCTGACCGCGCCGGACCGTCCGGTCAGCTGAAGACGATCATCGACCCCTGCGCCAGGCTCCGGGTGGCCGCCGCGTGCAGGCCCAGCCACACGTGGCGCTCCCGGGCGAAAGGGCTGGAGTCGTAGGGCGCGGGCACGGCCGGTTCCTCCAACTCCGTCGGCGCGAGCGGCGGCTGCGGCGGCGCCGGGGGGTTGGCGGGGTCGATGCCGAGGGCCGGGGCGACGGACTCCAGCTCCCGCAGCAGGGCGTGCGAGGAGCCCAAGGGGCCGCCGCCCGCGAGGAGTTCGTCGTCGGCGAGCGGGTGCGGGAAGTCGACCGGGACGTAGGCGCCCGCGTGGTCGTAGTGCCAGACCAGGTGCGACTGCTGGGCCGTCGACTCGAACATCTCCAGCAACTGCTCGTAGTCACCGCCGAGTTCGTCCACCGGTGTCACCGGCAGCCCGCACACCTGGAGCAGATGTGCCCGGCGCAGGAAATGCAGCGCGTCGTAGTCGAAACCGGCCACCGGCCCGACCTCGCCGGTGAGTCCCGGCATGTACTGGTACACCGGCACCGGCGGCAGCCCGGCCTCGGCGAGCACCTTGTCGTATTGCGCGAGTTCTTCGGCGAACGGGTTGTCCGGCGTGTGGCACAAGACGTCGACGAGCGGTACCAGCCACAGGTCACAGGCCAAAAGAGGGCTCCTCACACAGCACAGCGGGTCAGGAAAGGGTAGTCGGTGCGTGTCGCGTGCAGGTCCCATACCCATCTGGCGCCCGACCACGACACCTCAGCCGTTGGTCATCCGGCCGTTGATCATCCGGCCGTCGGTCATCCGGCCGTCGGTCGTCCCCCGCTGGTCCCAAAGTCGTCCCGGGCGAGCCGTTCGACCAGCGCGAGCGAGTGGGCGTTGTACGCGTGCACCAGCGACCGTGCGCCCGGCACGTCGCGGCGGGCGAGGGCGTCGACCAGCTCGGTGTGCCCGGACCACAGCGCGCCGCGCAGCTCGCTGAGCCGGCGCAGGTGCTGCACCGTGCACACCCAGGACTGCACGCGCAGCCGGTGCAGGAAGTCGGAGAGGTAGGCGTTGCCGAAGAGGACGGCAAGCTCGCGCCAGAAGCGCAGGTCGTAGCCGATGAGGACGGTCAGGTCGCCGGCCGCGGCGGCGCGCTGGGCCTCCTCGCCCCGGCGCCGCACCCCGGCGAGGGCCGCGGCGACGCGCGGGTCGGCCGGGTCCGGGCCGCCCTCCAGGTCCCCGGCCAGGGACAGGAACATCCCGTCGGTCACCAGGTTGCGGGCCTCGACCATGCCGCGGAAGTCGTCGACCGAGTACTCGTGCACCCGGAAGCCCCGGTGGTGGTCGGCGTCCAGGAGCCCCTGCGCGGACAGGTCGACCAGGGCCTCCCGCACGGGCGTCGCGGACACCCCGTACTGCTCGGCGATCTCCTTGACGGTGAACTCCTGCCCCGGCTGGAGCCGGCCGGCCAGCACCTCGTCGCGGAGCGCGTCGGCGATCTGCTGCCGCAGGGTGCTGCGCGTGACGGCACCGGTGCCGCTGGGGCCGGGCATGGGCGGGCGTCTCCTCGTCGCGGGCGGGGCGTGCGTCCCCCGGGGCGGGCACGCAGGGCTCGCACACCTGTCTACGGTGTACGAGCACGCCACCATACGCGCCGACGCCCCCTCCCTGCCCGCAAGCGGGCAGGGACTCCACGGTGTACTCCTGCTGCTACTCGCTGTACCCGGGCCTTACTACTCCGTGTACTCGTCCGCCACGGAGAGCGCCGTGTCCAGGACCGCCAGGCCCTCCTTCAGCTCGGCCTCCGAGATGTTGCACGGCGGCACGACGTGCGTGCGGTTCATGTTCACGAACGGCCACACGCCGTGGGCCTTGGCGGAGGCGGCGAACGCGGACATGGGGGTGGCCGCCTGCCCGGTCGCGTTGTAGGGCACCAGAGGCTCCCGGGTCTCCCGGTTCTTCACCAGGTCCAGCGCCCAGAACATGCCGGTGCCGCGCACGTCTCCCACGCTGGGGTGCCGCTCGGCCAGCTCCCGCAGGGCCGGCTCGACGACCTCGGCACCGAGGCGCGCCGCGTGCTCGACGATGCCCTCCTCGGCCATCACGTTGATCGTGGCGACGGCCGCCGCGCAGGCCAGCGGGTGCCCGGAGTAGGTCAGGCCGCCCGGGTAGGGACGCTCTGCGAACGTCTCGGCGATCTTCCCGGAGATGGCGACACCGCCCAGCGGCACGTACCCCGAGTTCACGCCCTTGGCGAAGGTCATCAGGTCGGGCACGACGTCGTACAGGTCGGCCGCGAACCACGTACCGGTCCGCCCGAACCCGGCCATGACCTCGTCCAGCACGAAGACGATGCCGTACTTGTCGCAGATCTCGCGGACCCCGGCGAGGTAACCGGCCGGTGGCATCATGATCCCCGCCGTGCCCGGGACCGTCTCCAGGACGATCGCGGCGACGGACGCCGGGCCCTCGAAGGCGATCGTCGTCTCCAGGTGCTCCAGCGCCCGCGCGCACTCCTGCTCCTCGGTCTCGGCGTAGAAGCGCGAGCGGTACAGGAAGGGGCCCCAGAAGTGCACGACACCGGCGGTGCCGCTGTCGGAGGCCCAGCGGCGCGGGTCGCCGGTGAGGTTGATCGCCTGCTGGGTACCGCCGTGGTACGAGCGGTACGCCGACAGCACCTTCGGCCGCCCGGTGTGCAGCCGCGCCATGCGCACGGCGTGCTCGACGGCGTCGGCGCCGCCGTTGGTGAAGAAGATCTTGTCCAGATCGCCGGGCGTCCGCTCGGCGATCAGCCGGGCCGCCTCCGAGCGCGCCTCGACGGCGAACGCGGGCGCGAACGTCGTCATCCTCGCCGCCTGCTCCTGGATCGCGGCGACGACCTTGGGGTGCTGGTAGCCGATGTTGGTGTAGACGAGACCGCTGGCGAGGTCGAGGTAGCGCTTGCCCTCGTAGTCCCAGAAGTACGATCCCTCGGCGCCGGCGACGGCGAGCGGGTCGATGAGCTCCTGGGCGGACCAGGAGTGGAAGACGTGCGCGCGGTCCGCGGCCTTCACGGCGGCACCGGCCTGGAGGTGGGGCTCAGGAGTCATGCGGCCGAGGGTAGATGTCCGCGATGCGGAAACGGAATCGGCGTCTTGTCTGCGGTCCGGGGCTTTCCACGACAGGTTGTCGACAGGTCGTCGACGAGCGCGTGCCCGTCACCGGCAAGACCCCCGCGCGCGGGTGCGCGCCCGCACTATCCTCGGTCCGTTGCGCACGTTCGGGGGGAAGGCGGCGGCATGCACAAGCTGGGGGACGGGGATCCGCAGCACATCGGGGCGTACCGGCTGCTGGGGCGGCTGGGCGCGGGAGGCATGGGGCACGTCTACCTGGCCCGCTCGGACCGGGGACGCACCGTCGCCGTGAAACTGGTCCGCGAGGAGCTGGCCGCGCTTGAGGAGTTCCGGGAGCGCTTCCGGCAGGAGGTCGCGGCCGCCCGCCGGGTCGGCGGCCACTGGACCGCGCCCGTGCTGGACGCCGACACCGAGGCCGCCGTGCCCTGGCTCGCCACTGGGTACGTCGCCGGCCCCAGCCTCCAGCAGGTCGTCGGCCACGACCACGGCGCCCTGCCCGAGCGGTCGGTCCGCATCCTGGGCGCCGGTCTGGCGCACGCCCTCCAGGACATCCACGCCGCCGGGATCGTCCACCGCGACCTCAAGCCGTCCAACGTGCTCGTCACCATCGACGGACCCCGCGTCATCGACTTCGGCATCGCGCGGGCCCTCCAGACGGTCACCGACGGCGGGCTCACCCGCACCGGGGCGCTCGTCGGCTCGCCCGGTTTCATGGCGCCGGAGCAGGTGCGCGGCGACCGGATCACGCCCGCCTGCGACGTCTTCTGCCTCGGCTCCGTCCTCGCCTACGCCGCCACCGGCGCGCTGCCCTTCGGCACCGCCGACAGCGGCGTGCACGCGCTGATGTTCCGCATCGCGCAGGAGGAGCCCGACCTGGACGGTGTGCCCGAGGGCATCGCCGACCTGGTGCGCGACTGCCTGAAGAAGGACCCCGCCGCGCGACCCGTCCTCGCCGAGATCCTGGAGCGCACGGGCGCGCAGGACACGGTCACCGACGGCCGTTCCCGCGACCCGTGGCTGCCCGGCGCCCTGGTCGCCCAGCTCGGCCGGCACGCCGTACGGCTGCTGGACACGGAGAACCCGGAGGCGCCGGGTGGCACGTCCCCGCTCCCACAGTCCCCCGTGGCGGGACCCCCGCCACCGCGCGAGCCGGGCAGCGCAGGCGTCGCAGGGGGCGCAGGCGGGGGAGGCGGGGGAACCCCGCTGAACCACCTCCCCACCCTGGTCGCGGGCCAGAACCCGCCCTCCACACCCCCGCCCGCCCACGGGTACGCCGTCCCGGCCCCCGCCTGGAACGCGCCGCCGCCCTCCGGTCACCCGCAGCCGTACGGCGTCGGCGGCCCGACCCCGCCCTACGGGCCCCCACCGCCGTACGGCCCGCTCTACGACCCGCCCCGGAGAGGCCGCTCCACCGCGCTGCTGATCGCCGTCGCCCTGGTCGTCGCGCTCGGCGCCGGCGGCTCGGTCTACGCCCTGATGAGCGGGGGCGGCGACGACCGGGCCGACGGCGACCCCACGCCGACGCCGACTGCCTCCGGGTCCCGGAACACGGACGGATCGGCTCCGACCGTCGACGCGGACCAGCCGACCCGGCAGGGCGGCCCGATCCCGACGGCGTACCTGGGCACCTGGACCACCACCATCGACAACGCCTCCGGCGTCCACACCCGCACGCTGACCATCCGGCAGGGCGAGGTGGGAGACACGGTCCTGTCCCTCGCCGCCGACGGCCCCGCGGGCAACGGCACCTACCACTGCGTCTTCGAGGCCGACCTGACCGACACTCCGACCCCGGGCGGCCCCGTGACGGTCGGCCCCTCCACGGTGACCACGGGCCCGTCCACCACCTGCACCCCGGGCGCCCCCACGGAGGTCACCCTCCTGCCGAACGGCACCCTGAAACGCACGAACACGACGACGGGCGAAACCCTGACGTACACCCGCTCCTACTGAGCTGCGGGCGGCGATCCCGCTCAGCTGCGGGCAGTCACGCAGCCCACCCGCCCACCCCCACCCAGCTGCGGGCAGTCGTGCCGCTGGGGCGGCACGGGTGGGCGCAGCGGCACCCCGCCACGCCGGGCTGCGACACCCACCCCCGGCCCACCGCAACGCCGGCCACCCCACAGCCGACCTCACTGCACGCCGGTCACCCCACAGCCGACCTCACCGCACCGACCCCACCGCAACCCCAGTGGCACGTCACCGCGGCTCCGGCGGCCGCTGCCGAGGCATGTTCGGCCGAGCCCCGTTCGCCGGCGCCGGAAACCGCCCCGCCCCGGCCACCCCCGCCTCCGAGGACCGGCCGCCCGCCATCCCGCCCCCCACGCCCGACTGCAGCCCCAGCGGCGCCACCCCGGACCGGAAGTCCACCATCCAGTCCGCCGTCTCCGCCCGCACCAGCTCCGTCACGTCCTCCGAGAACCGCCGCAGGACCAGCAGGCACCGCTCGGCCGCCTCGCCGGCCGTACCGTCCGCCGGCCCCAGCACCTCCCGCACGCTCTCCGACGCCCAGTCGAACTGGAGCGCCTGGAGCCGCCGCTGCACCGCCTGCGCCGTGGCCACGTCCCGCATCCACCCGGACGTGACCCCGAAGTACCGGTCCCCGGCCACGCAGGCCACCGCGACCAGCAGCGCCAGATACCCCCAGGGAGCGACCCCGCCCACCAGCCCGGACATGTCGAGCAGCGGCAGCGCGGCCCCCGCGACCGCCCCCGCCGCCGCCCCGCACCGCAGCAGCACCGCACCCCGTCGCTTCCACACCCGGTCCGCCAGATACCAGGCCGCCGTGTCCAGCGCACCCCGCTCCACCCACCGGTACAGCTCGTCCAGCCGGTCGGCGGGCAGCGCCCAGTCGCCGAGCGGAAACGCCCGCCCGGCCAGGTCGCCCGGCCGCGCCCCGGCCGCCCCCTGCTCGCCCCGCCCGTCCTGCGGCGGCCCCTCGGGCTGCCTCTCCGGCTGACCCACCCGGCACTCCCTACTGCTCACCGTCCGCTCCTGCTCGGAACCCTTCCTACCGCCCAATGGGTGGCGAAGCCGTGGCTTCCGCCGTCTTTCCGCCCGTACGTGGGCCTTGATCAGGTATAGGACCCGGGCGACATCACTCGAAAGAGTGCTGGGGCGAGGGCCGCCCGGACCACGTAGGCTCGTGCCGAACGGGAAAATCCGCGACGAGCCGTCGAGCCGTCGAGCCGTAGCGACAGGAGCTGAACGTGATCCCCGGTGGTGGCCAGCCCAACATGCAGCAGCTGCTCCAGCAGGCCCAGAAAATGCAGCAGGACCTCGCGCAGGCCCAGGAGGAACTGGCACGGACAGAGGTCGAGGGCCAGTCGGGCGGCGGCCTGGTGAAGGCGACGGTCACCGGCTCCGGCGAGCTGCGCGGCCTCGTGATCGACCCGAAGGCGGTGGACCCCGAGGACACCGAGACCCTCGCCGACCTGGTCGTCGCCGCGGTCCAGGCGGCCAACGAGAACGCGCAGACCCTCCAGCAGGAGAAGCTCGGACCCCTCGCCCAGGGCATGGGCGGCGGCAGCGGCATCCCCGGCCTGCCTTTCTGAGTTCGCCTTTCTCAGACCGGCGGAAGCCATCTACCGTACGTAGTGCAGGAACGTCAGGAAGGACGGCAGTCCGTTGTACGAAGGCGTGGTCCAGGACCTCATCGACGAGCTCGGGCGCCTGCCCGGCGTCGGTCCCAAGAGCGCGCAGCGGATCGCCTTCCACGTCCTCCAGGCGGAACCGACCGACGTACGACGGCTCGCCCAGGCCCTCATGGAAGTGAAGGCAAAGGTCCGCTTCTGCGCGACCTGTGGGAACGTCGCGCAGGAGGAGCAGTGCAACATCTGCCGCGACCCCCGGCGCGACCCCGCCGTCATCTGCGTGGTGGAGGAGCCGAAGGACGTCGTCGCCATCGAGCGCACCCGTGAGTTCCGCGGGCGCTACCACGTGCTCGGCGGCGCGATCAGCCCGATCGACGGGGTCGGCCCCGACGATCTCCGCATCCGCGAGCTGCTGGCCCGCCTGGCCGACGGCACGGTGACGGAGCTGATCCTGGCCACGGACCCGAATCTGGAGGGCGAGGCCACGGCCACGTACCTCGCCCGCATGATCAAGCCCATGGGCCTCAAGGTCACCCGCCTGGCCAGCGGCCTCCCGGTGGGCGGCGACCTGGAATACGCGGACGAGGTGACCCTCGGCCGCGCCTTCGAGGGGAGACGACTCCTAGATGTCTGACGCCACGCTGCACGCGACCAACCAGAATCCCGACGACTTCGCGGTCCAGATCGCGGACCAGATCGAAAGCTTCCTGGTCGCGGTCACGGAAGTGGCCAAGGGCGACGAACCGGACTCGGCCGTCCCCTTCCTCCTCCTGGAGGTCTCCCAGCTGATGCTGGCCGGCGGCCGCCTGGGCGCCCACGAGGACATCGTCCCCGACGAGCGCTACGAGCCCGACCCGGGCCCGGAACTCGACGTGGACGAACTCCGCGAGAACCTCGCCCGCATCCTCGAGCCCGTCGACGTCTACTCCGAGGTCTTCGACCCCTACGAGCCGCGCAAGGCCCCCGTCCCGGCCCGCATCTCGGACGACCTCACCGACGTCATCACCGACCTCCGCCACGGCATGGTCCACTACAAGGCCGGCCGCACCACGGAGGCCCTGTGGTGGTGGCAGTTCTCCTACTTCTCCAACTGGGGCTCCACCGCCTCCGCCACCTTGCGCGCCCTCCAGTCGATCGTCGCCCACGTCCGCCTCAACCAGCCCCTGGCCGCCCTCGACGGCCTGGACACCGACGAGGACCTCGGCGACGACACCCTGGAAACGGAGGCCGGCCGGGTCATGGTGGAGGAGATCGCGGGCCCGCTGGGGCTGCGGCCGGTGACGTAGCAGAGGGGCCGGTCTCAGTCCCCTAGTCGGCGCGGCCGCTGACGGCCACCGACGCGCCGAGCCCGACCATGGCCAGCCCGCCGGTGCCACCGATCAACGCCGCCCGGCGGGGTGAACGGCCCAGCCAGTCACGCGCGCTGGCGGCGGTCAGCCCCCAGACCCCGTCGGAGAGTAGCTGCAACAGGGCGCCCGCCAGGCCCAGGACGAGCATCTGGGCGCCGACGTGACCGGCGTCGCGGTCGACGAACTGCGGCAGCACCGCGGTGAGGAAGACGACGCTCTTCGGGTTCGTCACCCCCACCACGAACCCGGCCCGGACCGACCCTCCAACCTGTTGCTCCGGGGCGGCGCTCGCCGGTACCGCCCGGTTCCTCCAGCTCGACCGCAATGCCTTCACTCCGAGGAAGACCAGATAGGCGGCGCCGGCCAGCTTGATCGTGTTGAAGAGCAGCACCGACCGCTCGACAGCGTTCCCGACCCCCAGCGCCACGGCCACCACCAGCACGTAGCCACCGAGCGCGTTGCCCAGCACGGAGGCCAGCGCCGGTCCGCGGCCGTGGGCCAGGGCACGTCCGACGACGAACAGCACGCTCGGTCCCGGAACGGCGGACAGCAGCAGCGACATGGTGCAGAAGGCGATCAGCTGGTTGATGTCGACCATGAACCGATCCTCTCCGGCCCGCGCGGAACCCACCAGAGCGACTTTCGCCCTAGGCCGTCACACGAAGAGCACGCGCCAGGTGGTGGACGACGAACAGTTGCAACGCCTGCTGGAGGTCTCCCGACAGCGCAACGTGGTGTTGCAGGTGCTGCCCTTCGAGAGGGCGTTCGCCAATGCCCTGGAAGGGCCGATGGTGCTGCTGGAGGGCCCGGACCACGAGAGGTGCGCCTTCATGGAGGGCGGATTGGCGAGCGAATTCTCGGCCGATCCAGGTGTTGTCAGCCGCGTCACCGAGCGGCTAAGCATGATCCGCACGCGGGCCCTCGACCCCGATGAGACGGCCCGCTTGATCGAGCGGATGGTGGGTCAGCGTGAGTGATCAGTTGAAGTGGTTCAAATCGAGCTACAGCGACAGCGAGGGCGGGAACTGCGTCGAGGTCGCCCACGACGACGCCATCCACATCCGCGACTCCAAGTCGGTGGCTTCCGGCCCCGAGTTCCAGGTCTCGCCCTCCACCTGGTCGGCGTTCATCGCCGCAGTTCAGCCCGGAGCTTGAGCCCCGGGACCCGAGCTCTTCCCCTGGGTTTTCTGGTCTGGTTGAAACTCCCAACCAACCAAGTGTGTAGCTGAGTTGAGGCGTCGTACCTCGAAAGAGTGACGTTGCGTGATCGGCTTGCGGCGTTGCGTGAAACGGCTCTAGGTTCGCGGCAATCGCCCAGTGAATATGTCGGCCCCGGCGGTGCTACGAACACCAATCCGGGGCCTGACCGACGCATCGAAGGAAAAGTTCGATGGTGGCTTACGCCAACCCTAGTCCTGCCCTCCCCTCCCCGTCCCACCCCATGGCCAATCCGGGGTATGGAAAGCGCCTCGCAGGTGACGAAAACCCGGTCGCGGACCCGGACTTCGCACACCTGACCCCTCGGGACGCCGAGGTCGCC
Source organism: Streptomyces sp. NPDC058985 (assembly GCF_042740985.1). NCBI lineage: Bacteria > Bacillati > Actinomycetota > Actinomycetes > Kitasatosporales > Streptomycetaceae > Streptomyces > Streptomyces sp. NPDC058985. Next base: position 146,112 of record NZ_JBHYJX010000014.1, read on the forward strand.
GTCTTCATCGACCACTTGGGCACCGGCCACGCGATGGGCCACAAGGTCCTCGCCGCTGCGCACCCGCGCTACGGCCAGCAGGCGGTGCGCACCTCGCTGGGCCGCATCATCCAAGCCGGCCACCTGCGCTGGATCAAGGAACACATCACCGTCGAGGACCACACCATGCGGTGGGTCACGCGGACGTACTGGTCGCGTACCCGCAGGCCGGCGCAGTGGTGGGCGGAGTTCGCGCGGGAGCGGCACGGCACGGACGTGACCTGGGACCACCAGCCCGGCCTGGCCCGGGTCGAAGAGACGACGGCCGCCCCCGTACCGGACGTGACCGAGCCCGATCCCGGGCCGGAACGCGCCCCTGAACCCGCACCCGAACCCGAATCCGAGCCGCTCGGCGTCGCGTACCGCACCCTCAGCGCACTGCGCACCGTCGAGCCGCGTATGGCGCTCAGCGACGGCGACTGCGGTGCCCTCGAACCCCTCGCCGAGGAGTGGCTGTCGCGCGGTGCGACGCCGAAGGACATCACCCGAGCCCTGACCGAAGGGCTCCCACCCAATGTCAGCAGCCCGGGCGGTTTCGCCCGCCGACGGCTGGAGTCGAAGATGCCCCCGAAGCAGCGCACGCCCCGCGCCAAGGTGACCCGCGTGCTCATGGTCTGCGGGATCTGCGAACAGGACGAACGCACGGTGAAGCTCGACCGCGGCATCTGCGAGGAGTGCCTTGCCGTGGACGACGAGTCGGAGGAGGGGCCCGGCTTCGTGCCCGACACCTTCCTCCGCGTGCCCGGCCGGTGGAACCGATCTCCTCAGTGATCAGCCGAGCCCTGGAGCAGTACCTGGACGACCGCCGCGTACTCCGTGCGGGCCTGCGGGCGATGGCGGACTACGAGTCGGAGTACGGGCCGTTCTCCGAGGCGGAGATGGCCGAGGCGGATGCCCGCGTGGCGGGCCTCTTCGGGCGACCCGGTGAGGAGCGGCGCACCGCATGAGCCACGTGGTCTACGACAGCGGCGCGCTGATCGCCGCCGCGAAGAACGACCGCCGCTTTCTCGGCCGCCACAAGGCGTTGCTGCTGGGCGGGCACATCCCGCTGGTACCGGCGGGCGTGCTGGCGCGGTGCTGGGACGGGCGTGCCTCGGCGGCGATGCTGCACTGGACGCTGAGCGGCTGCCGGGTCACTCCCTTGACGGAGTCCGGGGCGAAGGCGGCGGCCGTGCTCTGCCACCGGAACAAGACCTCCGACGTCATCGACGCCACCGTCGTCCTCGCCTCCATCGCCTACGACGACGCCCCCATCCTCACGGACGACCTGGGCGACATCCGCTCCCTGGCGGCCTGCGCGGGCCGGGAGCGGATCCACGTGGAGCGCCCGTGAGGGGCCCAGGGTGCGGGCTTTACGGAACGGAAAGAAACTTGTGAACGTGTGACACACCGCACTTTCCCGAGTGACCCGCGTCCGGTTGGGCATGAGCCAGCCTGAGCGAGTACCCGGGTCTCACCATGCGATACCGCAGGGGCGAAACCCGGACGCTCGGTAAAATGAGCCGACCGCAGTACATATACGTACGTGCGGAAAGAGACGGATTGAGCGAGGAGCGCACGTGGGCCTTGTCGTGCAGAAGTACGGAGGCTCCTCCGTAGCCGATGCCGAGGGCATCAAGCGCGTCGCCAAGCGGATCGTGGAAGCGAAGAAGAACGGCAACCAGGTGGTCGCCGTCGTTTCCGCGATGGGCGACACGACGGACGAGCTGATCGATCTCGCCGAGCAGGTTTCCCCGATCCCTGCCGGGCGCGAACTCGACATGCTGCTGACCGCCGGAGAGCGTATCTCCATGGCGCTGCTGGCCATGGCGATCAAAAACCTGGGCCACGAGGCCCAGTCGTTCACCGGCAGCCAGGCCGGAGTCATCACCGACTCGGTCCACAACAAGGCCCGGATCATCGACGTGACCCCGGGGCGCATCAAGACCTCGGTGGACGAGGGCAACGTCGCGATCGTGGCCGGCTTCCAGGGCGTCAGCCAGGACAGCAAGGACATCACCACGCTCGGGCGTGGCGGGTCCGACACGACCGCCGTGGCCCTCGCCGCCGCGCTCGACGCGGACGTCTGCGAGATCTACACCGACGTCGACGGCGTGTTCACCGCCGACCCGCGCGTCGTGAAGAAGGCGAAGAAGATCGACTGGATCTCCTTCGAGGACATGCTGGAGCTCGCGGCCAGCGGTTCCAAGGTGCTCCTCCACCGCTGTGTGGAGTACGCCCGCCGGTACAACATCCCGATCCACGTCCGGTCCAGCTTCAGCGGGCTCCAGGGCACGTGGGTCAGCAGCGAGCCGATCAAGCAAGGGGAAAAGCAGGTGGAGCAGGCCCTCATCTCCGGAGTCGCACACGACACCTCGGAGGCCAAGGTCACGGTCGTCGGCGTGCCGGACAAGCCGGGCGAGGCCGCCGCGATCTTCCGGTCGATCGCGGACGCCCAGGTCAACATCGACATGGTCGTGCAGAACGTGTCCGCCGCCTCCACGGGCCTGACGGACATCTCCTTCACGCTGCCGAAGTCCGAGGGCCGCAAGGCCATCGACGCGCTGGAGAAGAACCGCGCCGGCATCGGCTTCGACTCGCTGCGCTACGACGACCAGATCGGCAAGATCTCCCTGGTCGGCGCGGGTATGAAGAGCCACCCGGGCGTCACCGCCGACTTCTTCACGGCACTCTCCGACGCCGGGGTGAACATCGAGCTGATCTCGACCTCCGAGATCCGCATCTCGGTCGTCACCCGCAAGGACGACGTGAACGAGGCCGTGCGCGCCGTGCACTCCGCCTTCGGTCTCGACTCCGACAGCGATGAGGCAGTCGTCTACGGGGGCACCGGCCGCTGATGTCCGTCACCGCACGGGACGGGCGGCCCACGCTCGCCGTCGTGGGAGCGACCGGTGCCGTCGGCACGGTCATGCTCACGATCCTGTCCCAGCACGCGGACGTCTGGGGCGACATCCGCCTGATCGCCTCGCCGCGCTCGGCCGGCCGCAAGCTGGCCGTGCGCGGTGAGGAGGTCGAGGTCGTCGCGCTCACCGAGGAGGCCTTCGACGGCGTCGACGTCGCCATGTTCGACGTCCCCGACGAGGTCGCCGCGCAGTGGGCGCCGGTCGCCGCCGCCAAGGGCGTGGTGGTGGTCGACAACTCCGGCGCGTTCCGGATGGACCCGGACGTGCCGCTGGTCGTGCCCGAGGTCAACCCGCACGCGCTGCGGATGCGGCCGCGCGGCATCGTCGCCAACCCGAACTGCACGACCCTCTCCATGATCGTGGCGACGGGCGCGCTGCACGCCGAGTTCGGGCTGCGCGAGCTGGTCGTCTCCTCGTACCAGGCGGTGAGCGGGGCCGGCCGGGACGGCGTGGACACGCTGCGCCGGCAGGTGTCCCTGGTGGCCGGTACCGAGCTGGGGACGCACCCCGGTGACGTGCGGCGGGCCGTCGGTGACGACACCGGGCCGTTCCCGGAGCCGGTCGCGCTGAACGTCGTACCGTGGGCCGGGTCGCTGCGCGAGGACGGCTGGTCGTCGGAGGAGATGAAGGTGCGGGACGAGTCCCGCAAGATCCTCGGGCTGCCGCAGCTTCCGGTGGCGGTGACGTGTGTGCGGGTTCCCGTGGTCACCACGCATTCCCTGACCGTGCACGCCCGTTTCGAGGGCGAGGTCACCGTCGACCGGGCCCGGGAGATCCTGGCCACCGCGCCCGGCGTCGTCCTCTTCGACAACCCGGCCGCGGGGGAGTTCCCCACCCCGGCCGACGTGGTCGGCACCGACCCCACCTGGGTGGGGCGGGTACGGCGGGCGCTGGACGACCCGACGGCGCTGGAACTCTTCGTGTGCGGGGACAACCTGCGCAAGGGCGCCGCGCTGAACACCGCGCAGATCGCGGAGTTGGTGGCCGCCGAGTTCGCCTGAACCTCCATCAGGCTCCATCAGATCCCATCAGGCCCCATCAGAGGGGCGATATGCCCTGGCCACCGTGGGTTTCCTTTGTAGGATCTGTGGACGAGATGTGATCCGGAAGTTGGTCCGGACTACTTGTACCCGGCACCTGTGCCGTCAGAGGATTTCCTCCCCGCCCTCCGCAACCGTGCGGAAGGCGGGGAGCGTCTTTGCGGTCACCCATTCGGGACGCGAAGACGCATGGGTCGGCGTGGGGACGCCGAGGACGGGCGTGGGGACGCTCGTGCACATGCGACATAGGGGAAGAGCGGACGATGAGGGCGTATGACGCACCGTCAGCCGGGCGGCTGCCCGACGGACAGGACCGACACGGGAACGTGACGCCCGGCACGTACAACCCTCACGGGGGCCGGCGTGTCCAACAGGCGTGGCAGAGGTACTCGAATTCACCGCATCGACGCGTGGCCCCGCTGTGCGGGCCCCCGGCCGGTCAGTCCGTCCCCGTGTGGCCGGTCCGGCCGGTGGCATGCCGGTGATCGCGCCGATGCCAGCAGCGCGGCCGGCCCGCATTTCGAACCAGCGCGACGGCGCCGACGACACGGTGGCGGCGGGTACCACCGTCGACCACCTCACCGAGACGTACCGGGCGCACTACCGGTCGCTGCTCGGCCTCGCGGCCCTGCTCCTCGACGACACCGCCTCCTGCGAGGACGTCGTCCAGGAGGCGTTCATCCGCGTGCACTCCGCGCGCAAACGCGTCCGCGACCCGGAGAAGACCCTGGCGTATCTGCGCCAGACCGTCGTCAACCTGTCGCGTTCGGCGCTGCGCCGCCGCATCCTGGGCCTCAAGCTGCTCTCCAAGCCGATGCCGGACATGGCGAGCGCGGAGGAGGGCGCCTACGACCAGTTGGAGCGCGACTCCCTGATCAAGGCGATGAAGGGACTCCAGCGCCGCCAGCGCGAGGTCCTGGTCCTGCGCTACTTCGCCGACATGACCGAGGCGCAGGTCGCCGAGACGCTCGGCATATCCCTCGGCTCGGTGAAGGCGTACGGTTCACGCGGCATCGCGGCGCTCAGGGTGGCCATGGAGGCACCGGCATGAGTGACGGCGACCAGCACGTGCCGCGGGAAGAAGACGCAACACCCGAACCGGGCCCGCCGGACGGACCGGCCGGGCACGGGCAAGAGCAACCGAATCACACGCACACTGGGAACGGAACTGTGAACCACGGCCCCGCCGACCAGGGCCCCGGCCCGCGAGGGCAGGACGGGCCCGACGCCGACGAGGCGGCGCTGCGCCGGATGCTGCAGCAGGCCGTCCAGGACGTCGAGCCGAGCGACGGCACCCTGGAACACCTGCGCCGCGCGGTACCCGCCCGGCGGGCCCGCAAGCGCCAGGCCGTCGTCGGGATGGCCGCCGCCGCCCTTTTCATCGGCACCGCGGTCCCCGCTCTCGTGCACGTCTCCAACTCCACCGGCCCGGGCGCCGACCCCTCCGTCGCGGGTCACGCCTCACAGGCCCAGGGCGGCGCCTCCCAGGGCAAGGACCCGGCCGGCGGCCAGAGCGGCGTCATCGGCTCCCCGGGCACCGCCGAGGGGAAGGACCGCACCGACCCCGAGAAGACGCCCGAAGGCGAGCAGAGCGGCGCGGCCACGGGTTCCGCACCGGGGACGGCCCCCTCGCCCAGCGTCGTGCCCGACGTTCCGGCGTGTGCGCCGAAGCAGCTCGGGGCGGCCGTCGCCAGCATCGCCGAGCCCGACTCGGCGGGTGTGGTCTACGGCTCGTTCCGGGTCACCAACGTCTCCTCGGCCGGCTGCACCGTCACCGGCCCCGGCAACGTGGCCACCGCCTCGCAGGGAGCCGCGGACCGCTCCAGGATCGGCACCGCACGGCATGTGGCGGGTGACGCCGCGGCCGGACTGCCCGACCCGTCCCTGGAGACGCCGGCCCTGACCCTGGCGCCGGCCTCCGGGTACGAGGTGCAGTTCGCCTGGGTGCCCTCGGAGACCTGTCCCACCACGGGCGGCACCACCGGGGGCAGCACCGGCGAGCCCTCGCCCGACCCCTCGCCCACCGGCGACACGACCGCCGCGGGCGGATCCTCCGCGGGGGGCGCCGACGCCGGCCCCACGACCCAGCTGCTCAGCGAGGACGGACCGGCGGACGGAAGCGTGTCGGTGACCTACACCCCGGAGGGCGGATCCGGATCGGCCACGGCCACGGTGTCCAACGCGTGCGTGGGCACCGTGTACTGGACGGGTGTGCTGGCGGGCACGGAGTAGTAGGGGGTAGTAAGGGGGCGCCCGCTCAGGCGTTGGACGGGCTGGGCCGCGCCGCCCGCTCGGTCTCTTCCCCGGCGCTCTCGGCGTCGGCCTCGGCGGCCTCGGTGCCGGCCTTGGCGGCGTCGGCGTCCTGCGCCTCCTCGACCGTCAGCCCCAGCTGCGCGTCCCGGGCGAGTTCGACCTCGCGGCGCAGCAGCCGGAACCACATGAAGATCACGAAGCCCACGAAGGCGAACCACTCGGCGGTGTACCCGAGGTTCTGGAACGCCTTCAGATCGAGGCCGCTGTTCTGCGGCTCGCTGACGGGCACGGCCCGCATCCCGGAGTCGCCGCTGTTCAGCGTGACCCACGCGTCGTACACGTCGTACGGCACGAGGTTCAGCAGCGTCGCCGCGCTGATCGAGCCGGTCTGCCCGGCGGGCCATCCGGAGCGTCCGCTGACGCCGTTGCTGCCCGGTGACTCCGGGGCCTGGAGCGCCCCCGTGACGGTGACCTCGCCGGCGGGCGGGGCCGGGACCTTCGCCGGGTCGGGTGCGCCCGGCAGCCAGCCGCGTACGACCGGCAGCGCGCGGCCGTCGTCGGTGCGCAGCAGCGTGAGGACGTAGTAGCCCTCCCGGTCGTCCAGCTTCCGCTCGGGGACGAGCAGCTGGTCGTCGTACCGGCCGGTGACGGTGGTCTGCTTGCCGACCGTGGACTTGTCCAGCGGCAGCAGCTCGTCCAGCGCGCGGGGCGCGTCCCGGCGGGCCTCCTCGTGCTGGGTGGCCACGGTCTCGTGGTCCTGCACGCGGTCCTCGAAGCGGCCCAGCTGCCAGGAACCCATGAAGATGCAGAAGGGGATGGCCAGGACGACGAAGACGTTGATCCCCCACCATCGGGGCGTCAGCAGAAACCGGTACACGCCCCCACGGTACGGGGCGGGCCGGTGCGCCCCCGCTTCGGGGCTGTGGAAAACGTGCGGGCCGGCGGGTGGACGGGCGAGGTTGTCCACAGGCTGGGGATCCCGTCTGCGCGCTGTCGTCGGGTCGGGGCAGTATGGGGCCATGACTGAGAGCAACGGATCCGTTCGATCGGACAAGTCGTCGGGCAAGCCGTCGGACGAGGCGTCGGACGAGCGGCAGACGCAGGGCGAGCAGATGCCCGAGTGGGAGAAGCGGTTTCGGGCGCCCAGGGTGTCTCTTCCCGACTGGGCCGAGGACGCCCCGGACCGCTCCCTGTTCGTGTCGAACGCGACGGGGACGTACGAGCTGTATGCCTGGGACCGCTCGTCCGGTGACCAGCGCCAGGTCACCGACCGGCCCAACGGCACGACGGACGGCGTGCTCTCGCCCGACGGCGACTGGATCTGGTGGTTCGACGACAAGGACGGCGACGAGTTCGGCGTCTGGCGCCGCCAGCCCTTCGCGGGCGGGGCGGACGAGGCGGCCGTGCCGGGCCTCGACCCCTCCTACCCGGCGGGCCTCGCCCTCGGCCGGGACGGGCGTACGGCGGTGGTCGGCCGCTCCACCGACGAGGAGGGTACGACCATCCACCTCGCGCGCGGGGACGGCGCCGCCCCGGCGGAGATCTACCGGCACCGCGAGTCCGCGGGCGTCGGCGACCTCTCGCACGACGGCACGCTGATCGCGATCGAGCACACCGAGCACGGCGACGCGATGCACTCGGCGCTGCGCGTGCTGCGCCCCGACGGCACGACCGTCGCCGAGCTGGACGACACGGAGGGCGGCGAGGAGGAGCTGGGCCTGGAGGTCCTGGGCTTCGCGCCGGTCGACGGCGACACCCGCCTGCTCATCGGGCACCAGCGCCGGGGCCGCTGGGAGCCGCTGGTGTGGGACGTGGCGACGGGGGAGCAGACCGACCTCGCCCTGGAGCTGCCGGGCGACGTCAGCGCCGAGTGGTTCCCGGACGGCAGCGCCCTGCTGATCGTGCACGACTTCGAGGCCCGCAGCGAGCTGTTCCGCTACGACTTCGCCGAGCGCGAGCCGGCCGAGATCGAGACGCCCACGGGCACCGTCTCCGGGGCGACGGCCCGCCCGGACGGCACCGTGGAGTACCTGTGGTCCTCGGCCGCCGAGCCCTCGGCCGTCCGCTCCACCACCGGCCGCGTCGTCCTGGACCCGCCCGGCATGAAGTCGCCGCGCTCGGTCCCGGTGGAGGACGTGTGGGTGGAGGGCCCCGGCGGCCGCATCCACGCCCTGGTCCAGAAGCCCGCCGGCACGACCGGCCCGCTCCCGACGGTCTTCGACATCCACGGCGGCCCGACCTGGCACGACAGCGACTCCTTCGCCGCCGGCCCGGCCGCCTGGGTGGACCACGGATACGCGGTGGTCCGCGTCAACTACCGGGGCTCCACCGGGTACGGACGCGCCTGGACCGACGCCCTCAAGCACCGGGTGGGACTCATCGAGCTGGAGGACATCGCGGCGGTGCGCGAGTGGGCGGTCACGTCCGGCCTCGCCGACCCCGGCCGCCTCATCCTCACCGGCGGCTCCTGGGGCGGGTACCTCACGCTCCTCGGCATCGGTACCCAGCCCGAGGCGTGGACGCTGGGCATCGCCGCCGTCCCGGTCGCCGACTACGTCACCGCGTACCACGACGAGATGGAGGGCCTGAAGGCCCTCGACCGCACCCTGCTGGGCGGCACCCCCGAGGAGGTCCCCGAGCGCTTCGAGGCGTCCTCCCCGCTGACCTACGTCGACGACGTCAAGGCCCCCGTCTACATCTCCGCCGGGGTCAACGACCCACGCTGCCCGATCCGCCAGGTCGAGAACTACGTCAAGCGCCTGGAGTCCCGCGGCGCCCTCCACGAGATCTACCGCTACGACGCGGGGCACGGCTCCCTGGTGGTCGACGAACGCATCAAGCAAGTCCGCCTGGAGCTGGACTTCGCGGAGAGGTATCTGCCGAAGGGCGCCTAGTAGTGCTTGGTCATGTGCGGTCTGGGATGGCGTGTCTTCTTGATCGGTCGTGTCGTTGATCGGGTGTGCTGGGTGGGGAGTTGGCTGCGG
>NZ_JBHYJX010000015.1:0-85474 GCF_042740985.1 Streptomyces sp. NPDC058985
AGGTTCAGTATCCGGTATTAGACCCCGTTTCCAGGGCTTGTCCCAGAGTGCAGGGCAGATTGCCCACGTGTTACTCACCCGTTCGCCACTAATCCCCACCGAAGTGGTTCATCGTTCGACTTGCATGTGTTAAGCACGCCGCCAGCGTTCGTCCTGAGCCAGGATCAAACTCTCCGTGAATGTTTACCCGTAATCGGGTGACACCACGAGAGCGGAACAGTCGGAGGAATAATCCGACCGTTCACAGCGTCCTCGCTGTGTATTTCAAAGGAACCTCAACCTCACCGGATGAACCGGTCAGGCCGGAGGTATCAACATATCTGGCGTTGACTTTTGGCACGCTGTTGAGTTCTCAAGGAACGGACGCTTCCTTTGTACTCACCCGAGACACTGTCTCGCGGCTTTCCTCCGGGCGCTTCCCTTCGGTCTTGCGTTTCCGACTCTATCAGATCTTTCCGATCCGATTTCCTCGGTGCTTTCCAGGTTCCCGCTTTCGCGTTTCCCTTTCCGGCGGTTCCGACTCTATCAGATCCTTTCGGACTCTGATTCCCCGTCAGAGGGGGTTGTCTTCCCGGCCCTCGGGCCGTTCCGACGAGGTGAGACTCTAGCGGATTCCCCGGCTCCCGAGCCAATCGGGGGCCGCGTCCTTTCGAACGTGGATTCCTCATTCCGTAAATACGCGCACCGACATTGCGACTGTTCGTCGAAGTGTGGTGGGTACCTGCGGAATCGCTGTCCGGGGACCGACCGGAGTCGGCGCTCACGTCGGACAACTCGGAGAACACTACGAGTGCGGGTCGGACGTGTCAAATCCGGGTCGGGCGGCAGCCGTGGGCGTACTGTGAGGCCCATGACGACGCGTACGTGTAGCCAGCTCTGGTGGGCCGCCTGACGGCGGCCGTACTCACGTATGCACTCAACGGCCGCCGCTTCGGCGGCCGTTCTCGTATCTCCCTCCAGGAGGGGCGGCCGGCGGGTGGCGGCGGCCCTGACCAGGAGGTGGAGAGATGACGCGGGTCTTCAGTGGGGTCAAGCCGACGGGGCACCTGACGCTGGGGAACTACCTGGGAGCCATGCGGCGGTGGGCCGCCGTGGACCAGCACCGGTCCGACGCGCTGTTCTGCGTCGTGGACCTGCACGCGCTGACCGTGGACCACGATCCGGCGCGGGTGCGCAGACTGAGCCGGCAGTCGGCGTCGCTGTTGCTGGCGGCGGGGCTGGACCCGGGCCTGTGCACCGTGTTCGTACAGAGTCATGTGGACGAGCACGCCCGGCTGTCGTACGTACTGGAGTGCGTCGCGACCGACGGGGAGATGCGGCGGATGATCCAGTACAAGGAGAAGGCCGCGCGGGAGCGGGATCGGGGCGGGAGTGTGCGGCTGTCGCTGCTGACGTATCCCGTGCTGATGGCGGCCGACATCCTGGCGTACGGGACGGACGAGGTGCCGGTCGGGCACGACCAGACGCAGCACGTCGAGCTGGCGCGGGATCTCGCGGTGCGGTTCAACCAGCGGTACGGGCACACCTTCGTGGTGCCGCGGGCCACGAATCCGGCGGTGGCGGCCCGGGTGATGAATCTGCAGGAGCCGGCCTCGAAGATGGGGAAGAGCGACGACGTCGGGCCCGGGATCGTCTATCTGCTGGACGAGCCGGACGTGGTGCGGAAGAAGGTCATGCGGGCGGTGACCGACAGCGGGCGCGAGGTCGTGTACGACCGGGACGAGCGGCCGGGGCTCGCGAATCTGCTGGAGATCCTCGCCGCCTGCGTGGGTGGTGAGCCGGCTGACCTGGCTGAGGCGTACGACTCGTACGGGGCACTGAAGAAGGACACTGCGGAGGCCGTCGTCGAGGTGCTGCGGCCCGTGCAGCGGCGGCATCAGGAGCTGTGCGCCGATCCCGGTTACGTCGAGGCCGTGCTGCGGGCGGGCGCGGAGAAGGCGCGGGGCATGGCGCGGCCGACCGTGGACGCGGCCTACCGGGCGATCGGGCTGTTGCCGCCCGTGAACGCGGACCGGTAGGCGCGGGGGCTGGTGGCGAGGCGCGATGCGAAGTGCTGGCGCATCGTGACCTCGCTGCCGAAGCCCGCCCGGCGGGCGACCTCGGGCATGGGCAGGTCGGTGCGTTCGAGGAGCCGCTGGGCGGCGGCGAGGCGCTGGTCGAGGAGCCAGCGCAGGGGGGTGGTGCCGGTCTCGGCCGTGAAGTGACGGGCGAAGGAGCGCGGGGACATGCCGGCGCGGGCGGCCAGGTCGGCGACCGTGAGCGGCTCGTGGAGGTGGCGCAGGGCGTGCTCGCGGACGGCGGCGAGGGTGTCGGCGTCGCGGTCGGCCCGGGGCGTGGGCCGCTCGATGAACTGGGCCTGGGTGCCGGTGCGGAACGGGGCGGTGACCATCGAGCGGGCGATGGTGGCGGCGGCTTCGGCGCCGTGGGCCAGGCGGACCAGGTGGAGGCAGAGGTCGATGCCGGCCGCGGTGCCGGCGGCGGTCCAGATGTTGTCGTCCTCGATGAAGAGGGCGTCGGGGACCACGGTGACGCGGGGGTGGTGGGTCCGCAGGAGGTCGATCAGCCGCCAGTGGGTGATGGCCCGGCGCCCGTCGAGCAGGCCGGCCTGGGCGAGGGTGAAGGCGCCGCCGCACAGGGCGGCGACGGTGGTGCCGCGGGCGTGGGCGCGGCGGAGGGCGTCGAGGACGGGGGCGGGCGCCGGGGTGAGGTGGTCGTCGAGGCCCGGGACCACGACCAGGTCGGCGCGGTCCAGCCAGCCGAGGGCGCGGTCGGGGTGGAGGGCGAGGCCGCCGCGCATGGGTACGGCCGCCTCGCGGTCGGCGGCGACCCGGCGCAGGTCGAAGGCGGGGGCGCCGCGGTCGGTGCGGTCGGTGCCCCAGACCTCGGTGATGACGGAGACGTCGAAGGCCCGGATGCCGGGGAAGGCCACCAGGGCAACGCGGTAGGGCCGGGGCGGGGGCGCGGCCTCGGGTGCGGCCTCGGGTGCGGCTTCGGGTGCCATGGATGGCATGCGTGGCATGGGTGGCAGTAAACCATCGATCGGTGGCTTTTCGACCTCTGGGGTGAGGTGCTGCCGGGCGGCACGATCGGGGCATGGACATCGCTCAGAACGCAGCACTGGTCGTCGTGGACGTACAGCAGGGATTCGAGGAGGCCGGCTACTGGGGTACGCGCAACAATCCGTCGGCGGACGACAACATCGCCGCGCTCATCGACGGGTGGCAGGCGAGCGGGCGGCCGGTCGTGTTCGTGCGGCACGACTCGGTCACGCCGGGGTCGCCGTTGCGGGCCGGGTACGAGGGGAACGGGTTCAAGGAGTACGTCGAGCGGCGGCGCGGCAGCGGCGGCGGGGCCGAGCTGCTGGTGACGAAGAGTGTGAACTCTGCGTTCCTCGGGACGCCGGATCTGGGGGCCTGGCTGCGGGACGCGGGGATCTCGCAGATCGTGGTGGCCGGGATCCAGACGAACATGTGCGTCGAGACGACGGCGCGGATGGGCGGGAACCTCGGGTACGAGGTCGTGGTCGCCTTCGACGCGACGTACACCTTCGGTCTGGAGGGGCCCTTCGGCTGGCGGCAGAGCGCGGACGAGCTGGCGCGGGCGACGGCGGTGTCGCTGCACGGGGGCGGGTTCGCGCGGGTGGTGACGACCGAGGAGGTGCTGAGCGCGGCGAAGTGAGCCCGTCAGTCCTTGGTGCCGGAGGCCAGTTCGCGGCTGCGGTCGCGGGCTGCTTCCAGGGCGGCGATGAGGGCGGCGCGGACGCCGTGGCTCTCCAGTTCGCGGATGGCGTTGATGGTGGTGCCGGCGGGGGACGTGACGTTCTCGCGGAGTTTGACCGGGTGCTCGCCGCTGTCGCGGAGCATCTTCGCGGCGCCGATCGCGGACTGGACGATCAGGTCGTGGGCCTTGTCGCGGGGCAGGCCGAGGAGGATGCCGGCGTCGGTCATGGCTTCGACCAGGTAGAAGAAGTACGCCGGGCCGGAGCCGGAGAGGGCGGTGCAGGCGTCCTGCTGGGACTCGGGGACGCGGAGGGTCTTGCCCACGGCGCCGAAGATCTCCTCCGCGTGGGCGAGGTGGCCGGCGGTGGCGTGGGTGCCGGCGGAGATGACGGACATGGCCTCGTCGACGAGGGCCGGGGTGTTCGTCATGACGCGGACCACAGGGGTGCCGGTGGCCAGGCGCTCCTCGAAGAAGCCGGTGGGGATGCCCGCCGCGCCGCTGATGACCAAGCGGTCGGCGGGGACGTGCGGGGCGAGTTCGTCGAGGAGCGTGCCCATGTCCTGCGGCTTGACCGTGAGGATGAGGGTGTCGGCGGTCTTGGCGGCCTCGGCGTTGGTGACGGGGGTGACGCCGTAGCGGGTGCGGAGTTCGTCGGCGCGCTCCTGGCGGCGGGCGGTGACCAGGAGGTCGGCGGGTGACCAGCCGGCTCCGATCATGCCGCTGAGCAGGGCTTCGCCGATCTTGCCGGTGCCGAGGACTGCGACTTTCTGGGTCATGGCTTTCGGTGCCCTCCGGTGCCCTGTCTCAGGTGTCTGAGGTGTGTCGTCCGTCTTCGTCATCCTCGCATTCGCGGGGGTGGGTGGGGGCGTCGTGTCCAGTCCGCGGGACGTCGGTGGTGGGTGCCGTCGAGTGGTTTCGCCCCCGCCGCCCCTTCCCGTCCCGTCCCTGGGGGCTGCGCCCCCAGACCCCCGCTTTCGGCCTGGACGGCCTCGTCCTCAAACGCCGGACGGGCTGACCTATGCCGTCCGGCGTTTCAGAGTCGCCGCGCCCAGGGCCAGGACCAGGAGGGCGCAGCCCGCGACGATCGCCGCGTCGCGTACGAAGGCCGCGGTCATGTCGGTGTGGCGGAGGACCTCGTTCATGCCGTCGACCGCGTAGGACATGGGCAGGACGTCGGAGATGGCCTCCAGGGCGGGGTGCATGTCGTCGCGCGGGGTGAAGAGGCCGCAGAGGAGGAGCTGGGGGAAGATCACTGCCGGCATGAACTGCACCGCCTGGAACTCGGAGGCCGCGAAGGCCGAGACGAAGAGGCCGAGTGCGGTGCCCAGGAGGGCGTCCAGCAGGGCCACGAGGAGGAGCAGCCAGGGGCTGCCCGTGACGTCCAGGCCGAGGAACCAGACCGCGAGGCCGGTCGCGAGGGCCGACTGGACGATGGCGAGGGTGCCGAAGGCGAGGGCGTAGCCGGCGATGAGGTCGGCCTTGCCGAGCGGCATGGCGAGGAGGCGTTCGAGGGTGCCGGAGGTGCGCTCGCGCAGGGTGGCGATGGACGTCACCAGGAACATCGTGATCAGCGGGAAGATCCCGAGGAGTGAGGCGCCGATGTTGTCGAAGGTGCGGGGGCTGCCGTCGAAGACGTAGCGGAGCAGGAACAGCATCACGCAGGGGATCAGGAGCAGGAGCGCGATGGTGCGGGGGTCGTGGCCGAGCTGGCGCAGGACGCGGGTCGCGGTGGCAGTGGTGCGGGTGAGGCTCAGGGCGCGGGTGGGGGCCGGGGTGAGGGTGGGCGCGGGGGCGGCGGAGGTGGTCATGGGGTGGTCTCCTTCGTGCGGGCGGCCGTGGTGGCCTCGTCGACCAGGTGCAGGAAGGCCTCCTCGACGGTCTCCGAGCCGGTGCGGGTGCGCAGGGCGTCGGGGGTGTCCTCGGCGAGGATTTGGCCCTCGCGCATGAGGAGGAGGCGGTGGCAGCGCTCGGCCTCGTCCATGACGTGGGAGGAGACGAGGAGGGTGGTGCCGCGGTCGGCGGCGAGGGAGTGGAAGAGGGTCCACAGGTCGCGGCGGAGGACGGGGTCGAGGCCGACCGTCGGTTCGTCGAGGACCAGGATTTCGGGGGCGCCGAGGAGGGCGACGGCGAGGGAGACGCGGCTGCGCTGGCCGCCGGAGAGGTTGCCGGCGAGGGCGTCGGCGTGGGTGGTGAGGTCGACTTCGGCGACGACGCGGGTGACGTCGTCGCGGCGTCGGTCGGCCAGGGCGCGGCCGGGGGCGAGGATCGCGGCGAAGTAGTCGAGGTTCTGGCGGACGGTCAGGTCGTCGAAGACGGAGGGGGCCTGGGTGACGTAGCCGATGCGGGTGCGCAGGGCGGGGTGGCCTGCCGGGCGGCCCAGGACGTCGAGGGTGCCGGTGGCCTTGGCCTGGGTGCCGGCGATGGCGCGCATGAGGGTCGACTTGCCGCAGCCGGAGGGGCCGAGGAGGCCGGTGATCCGGCCGCGCGGGACGGTGAAGCCGAGGGCGCGCAGGACGGTGCGGGAGCCGCGGACGACGGTGAGGTCCTCGGCGCGGACGGCGGGCGGGGCGGGGTCGCCGCCTTCTGTTCCGGGTGGCCGGGAGGTGTAATTCATCATGTGATGAATACTCCTCCCGGTCGCCCGTGCCGTCAAGCCGCCGGGGCCTTCGCGAGGAGGAGCCGGACGTCGTACGTCTCCTCGACGACGCCGTCCGGGAAGGCGGCCAGGAGGTGGCGGCGCTCCTCGGCGAGGAAGGCCGCGCTGTGTGCCGCGCCGTGGGTGAGGAAGACCGAGTGGCTGCCCAGGTTGGCCAGGTGGGTGTCGAGGGGGATGCGGCGGCTCCAGCGGATCTCGCGGCGGGCGAAGGCGAGGCTGTCGGTGGGGTCGGCGGCGCGGGCGTCGACGTTGCGTCGCTCGGCGGAGGCGTCGATGTCGAAGTGGTTCTCGATGCGGCGGGCGGCCGCCTCGATCCACGGGACGTCGAGGGCGTCGGTGTTCCACCAGAGCGCGAGCGCGCCGCCCCGGCGCAGGACGCGCAGCGCCTCCGGGATCGCCAGGGCGGGGTCGGTCCAGTGCCAGGCCTGGGCGTAGGTGAGGAAGTCGGCGTGGTGGCCGGCGAGGGGCAGGGCGTTGCCGTTGCCCTGGACGATCGGCACGTCGGGGAGGGTGCGGCGGAACTCGGCGGCCATGCCGGCGCCGGGCTCCACGGCGACCACGTCGGCGCCGCGCGCGTGCAGGAGGGCGGTGGCGATGCCCGTACCGGCGCCGACGTCCACGACGCGGGAGCCCTTCAGGGGGCGGCCGGCCAGCTCCTCCAGGGCGTCGAGGAGGGCGGGCGGGTACGAGGGGCGGTTCGCGGCGTACTGGGCCGCGGCGGCGTTGAAGGAGTGGGCGCGGACGCCTCGGTCGGACGGGGTGGCTTCCCCGGGGGTCACGGGTGTCGTCATACGGCCATGGTGGCCGCGTTCCCGCTACTTGCGGCGGCGCTTCTTCGGGTTGCCCGAGCGGCGGGTGGCGCGCTTCTCGTACTCCGTGCGGGCCTTCTCGTACTCCTCGCGGTGCAGTTTCTCGCCGGGGGCCTCGGCGAGGGTGCGGAAGAAGTAGGCGAGGAGGGAGCCGACGAAGCCGATGGCCAGCAGGCCGCGCATCTGGGCCTGGCGGTCGGGGTCGGGCCGGCCGGTGAAGCCGGACCAGGTGTGGCGGAAGGCCAGGGCGCTGCAGATCGCGAACATCACGACCATCAGCAGCGAGACGAAGCTGCCGATGTCGGCGATCCGGAGGCCGTCGTAGGCGATGCGGAGCACGAAGCAGGCGGCGGCCGCCGCGGCGAGGGAGCCCACGGCGAGGCCCGCCCGCCGGGCGCCGTAGCCGCCGTCGTGGTTCACCCAGGTCGTGCCGTAGAACCGGAGGGGTTCGGGGCGGGGGCCGGGTGTGGAGCCCGCGGGGGTCTCCGGGATGCCGTTCTTGCCGTTCTCTGCGCTCACGGGTCGATTATGGCGCCGGGGGTGCCGCGGGCTCCGGGTGGGATCAGCAGCGCGGGGCGACGTACCCGTCGCTGCCGGTGCGCACGTAGGCGTCGGAGACGTACTGGCCGCTGCCGATGCCGTCCCAGATGTTCGAGGTGCCGTACGGGCCGGAGACCCGGGTGCCCGGGGTCTGGCAGCTGATCGAGACGCTGGCGCCCTCGGGCAGGGTGCGCACGATCGCGTAGCCGGTGCCGGGGCCGCTGCGGACGTTCAGCCGGTAGCCCGGTGCGACCGGGTAGCCGCGCCGGGCCGCGGCCGTCGTGGTCACGGCGCCCGGCGCCGCCTTCTCGTCCTCGCCGTCCCCTATGGCCGGAACCTGGTCGACAGACATGGAAATCCTCCCCCGTTGTGCCCCACGCCGTTCATGGGGACCCGTTGATACCCCAAGAACAAGCCATGAAACACCAGTTCGCAACTCGCACACGCGGGGCGGCCCGCCGCCTCTGTCCCGTACGCCCCATCGACTAGGCTCCGAGCGTCGCTCGCGCGAACGAACAGCACGGGGGTGGATCCATGGCGCCGCAGCGGAACGCCGGAGCGGACGCGGAAGCGGAACTTCCGGAGTACGCCGGTCACTACCTGTTGGAGTCGTGCCTGGGCTCCGGCGGCATGGGCGTCGTCCACCTGGCCCGCGGCACCTCGGGGATGCGGGTCGCGGTGAAGGTCGTCCACGCCTCGTATGCCAGGGATCCCGAGTTCAGGGGGCGTTTCCGGCAGGAGGTGGCGGCGGCCCGGCGGGTCAGCGGAGCCTTCACGGCGCCGGTCGTGGACGCCGATCCGGAGGCCGGACGGCCCTGGATGGCCACCCTCTACATCCCCGGGCCCACGCTCTCCGAGCAGGTGAAGCGGAACGGGCCCATGGACGAGGCCCAGTTGCGCCGGCTGATGGCCGGGCTCGCCGAGGCGCTGCGGGACATCCACCGGGTCGGCGTCGTGCACCGGGACCTGAAACCGAGCAACGTGCTGCTCGCCGAGGACGGCCCGAAGGTCATCGACTTCGGCATTTCCCGGCCCAAGGACAGCGAACTGCGCACCGAGACGGGCAAGTTGATCGGGACGCCGCCGTTCATGGCGCCCGAGCAGTTCCGGCGGCCCCGGGACGTGGGACCCGCGGCCGACGTGTTCGCCCTCGGGTCGCTGATGGTGCACGCGGCGACCGGGCGGGGGCCCTTCGACTCCGACAGTCCGTACGTCGTCGCCTATCAGGTCGTGCACGACGAGCCCGACCTGACCGGCGTGCCGGAGACGCTGGCGCCGCTGGTGCTGCGGTGTCTCGCCAAGGAGCCCGAGGACCGGCCCACGCCGGACGAGCTGATGCGGCAGTTGCGGTCGGTGTCGGCGGAGTACGACACGCAGGTGTTCATACCGGCGCAGCGGGAGGCGCAACCGCCGGCCCCGGTGCCCGCCGAGGCACCGGACACTTCCGCCGATCCACCGGACGCTCCCGCCGAGCCGGCCGTGCGGCGGCTGGGGAAGCGGGCGGCGCTGGTGGCCGGTGCGCTCTGTCTCACCGTGCTCGGCGGGCTCGGCGCGGTCCAGGTGTTCGGTGACGGCGAACCCGCGTCCAGGACGCCCGCCGGACAGAGCGCGCAGAGTGCGCCGGGTGGCTTCGGCGCGTGGGAGACGGCGTCCGCCCCGAAGAGCGGTGGCATGCCCCAGTGCTCCTACGCGGAGCGGCGGCTGCTGTGCGCGCGGCCCGGCCTGGTCTTCGCCGTCGATCCGGCCGACGGCACCATCCTGTGGCGGCACGCCGTCGAGGAGACCGTGCGCGGCGAACCGCCGGTCCTGTCCGGCGGGCTCGTGCAGCCCGAGGTCGGTCTGCTGGGCCGCCCGCTGGAGGCGCTCGACCCGGCCACCGGCGAGACGGTGTGGGAGGAGGACATGCCCGCGTACGACGGACTGCGGTGCGTCGGCGGCATGCTGCTGCTCACCCGCGCCGACGGAATGGTCACCGGCGTGGACAGCGCCTCGGGGCGGACCCGTTGGTCGCACCGGATCCCCGGTCAGTCCGTGCCGTACTTCACCTCGTTCGCCGGGGAGCGGCGGCCGGCGGCCTACGCGACGAGCGAGTCGGCGGACGGGGCCCGCACCCGGGTCACCGCGGTGGACCCGGCGAGCGGGGACGTGCGGTGGGAGGCGGAACTGGAGGGCACGCTGGCGCTCGTGGGCGCGGCGGAGGGGTCCGTGTACCTCGTCCCCGAGGCAGCGACCCACGGCGACGTGAAGGCCGTGGTCCGCTACACGCCCGCCACCGGGGAGACCCGCCGGGCGGACCTGCCGATACCGGTCGAGCAGGCGGCGGTCGGCGTGCACGGGGACACCGTCCACCTCGCGGGCGCGGGCGGTTCGGTGGTGGCCGTCGACATGGCGGCCGGGAAGCAGAAGTGGCGGCTGGAGACCGGGGTGAGCCGGGGGTCGGCACCCGTCTCCGACGGCCGGCACGTGTACGTCACCGCGCCCGACGGGCGGCTCCTCGGTGTCGACGCCCACGAGGGCAAGCTCCTCGGTCAGACCCGGACGCGGCTCGGCGCCGACTCCGACCGGGTCCCGGCCTCGCTGCCCGCGCCGCTGGTCGCGGGCGGGCACGTCTACGCCGCCGCGCCCGACGGGACCGTGTTCGGCGTGGACGGACGGGACCCCGCCTCCTGGTAGGGGCGGGGTCCGCGGGCGGTGTCAGCCCAGCTTGGACACGTCGCGGACCGCGCCCTTGTCCGCGCTGGTCGCCATCGCGGCGTACGCCCTCAGGGCCGCGGAGACCTTGCGGTCGCGGTTCTTCGGGGCGTACACGCCGTTCAGGGCCTGGTCGCGGCGGGCCAGTTCGGCGTCGTCCACGAGCAGCTCGATGGAGCGGTTCGGGATGTCGATGCGGACGCGGTCGCCGTCCTCGACGAGGGCGATCGTGCCGCCGGCCGCCGCCTCCGGGGAGGCGTGGCCGATGGACAGGCCCGAGGTGCCGCCGGAGAAGCGGCCGTCGGTGACCAGCGCGCAGGCCTTCCCGAGTCCGCGGCCCTTCAGGTACGAGGTCGGGTAGAGCATCTCCTGCATGCCGGGGCCGCCCTTGGGACCCTCGTAGCGGATGACGACGACGTCGCCCTCCTTGACCTGCTGGGTGAGGATCTTCTGGACGGCCTCCTCCTGCGACTCGCAGACCACCGCCGGGCCCTCGAAGGTCCAGATCGACTCGTCGACGCCCGCCGTCTTCACCACGCAGCCGTCGACGGCGAGGTTGCCGCGCAGCACCGCCAGGCCGCCGTCCTTGGAGTAGGCGTGCTCGACGGAGCGGATGCAGCCGCCCTCGGCGTCGTCGTCCAGGGAGTCCCAGCGCTCGGACTGGGAGAAGGCCTCGGCGGAGCGTTTGCAGCCGGGGGCCGCGTGCCACAGTTCCACGGCCTCCTGCGAGGGGGAGCCGCCGCGCACGTCCCAGGTCTTCAGCCAGTCGGCCAGGGAGGGGCTGTGCACGGAGTGGACGTCCTCGTTGAGCAGGCCGCCGCGGTGCAGTTCGCCGAGGAGGGCGGGGATGCCGCCCGCGCGGTGCACGTCCTCCATGTAGTACGTGCGGTCCTTGGCGACGTTGGGCGCGACCTTGGCGAGGCAGGGGACGTGGCGCGAGAGGGCGTCCATCTCGGCGAGGCCGTAGGAGACCTCCGCCTCCTGGGCGGCGGCCAGCAGGTGCAGGATCGTGTTGGTGGAGCCGCCCATCGCGATGTCCAGCGCCATGGCGTTCCCGAAGGCCGCGGGGGTGGCGATGTTGCGCGGCAGGACCGAGTCGTCGTCCTGCTCGTAGTAGCGGCGGGTCAGGTCGAGGACCGTGCGGGCGGCGTTCTCGTAGAGCGCCTTGCGGGCGGTGTGGGTGGCCAGCACCGAGCCGTTGCCGGGGAGGGAGAGGCCGATGGCCTCGGTCAGGCAGTTCATCGAGTTGGCGGTGAACATGCCGGAGCAGGAGCCGCAGGTGGGACAGGCGTTCTCCTCGATCCGGAGGATGTCCTCGTCGGAGATCTTGTCGTTGACCGCCTCCGACATCGCGTCGACCAGGTCCAGCGTGCGGACGGTGCCGTCCACCAGGGTGGCGCGGCCGGACTCCATCGGGCCGCCGGAGACGAAGACCGTCGGGATGTTCAGGCGCAGCGCCGCGTTGAGCATGCCCGGGGTGATCTTGTCGCAGTTGGAGATGCAGATCAGGGCGTCGGCGCAGTGGGCCTCGACCATGTACTCCACGCTGTCCGCGATCAGGTCGCGGGAGGGGAGCGAGTAGAGCATGCCGCCGTGGCCCATGGCGATGCCGTCGTCCACGGCGATCGTGTTGAACTCGCGCGGGATGCCGCCGGCCGCGACGACCGCCTCGCTGACGATGCGGCCGACGGGGGCGAGGTGCGTGTGGCCCGGCACGAACTCCGTGAAGCTGTTGGCGACGGCGATGACCGGCTTCCGCCCGATGTCCGCGCCGGGTACACCGGAGGCACGCATAAGGGCGCGGGCGCCCGCCATGTTGCGGCCGTGGGTGACTGTGCGGGACCTCAGTTCGGGCATCGTCGCTCGCTCCTTCGGAGAGTTATGACTGCCGTCGAGCGTACGCCCGTCATCCAGGGGTCGGGACAGGGTGTCCGGAATGCGGGACGCCCGTCTCGCGCACGGCGTGCCGGGCGGGGGCTCAGGGGCCCGTGAGGTGGCCCTGTACGACCGGGGCGAGCCGCGCGACGATCTGCTCCGGGTCGGCGGAGGCGAGCGGCTCCACCTTGATCACGTAGCGGAGCATCGCGCAGCCGACGAGCTGGGCCGCGGCCAGCTCGACGCGGAGTTCCGCGTCCGGGGCGTCCAGGCGGGCGGCGACGCGCTGCATCACCTGCGCGACGATCAGCCGGCGGAAGACGGCGGCGGCGGTGTCGTTGTTCACCGCGGAGCGGACGATGGCCAGCACCGGCTTGCGGGTCGTGGGGTTCTCCCAGACGCCGATGATGAAGCGGGTGAGCTGCTCGCCCACCCGGTCGAGCGGCGCGTCGACGATCGCGGTCGGTGCCTCCAGGGCGGGCGCGAAGGCGACCTCGATCGCCGCCTCGAAGATCTGCTCCTTGGTCCCGAAGTAGTGGTGGACGAGGGCCGCGTCCACCCCGGCCGCCTTGGCGATGCCCCTCACGGACGTCTTCTGGTAGCCGTGCTCCGAGAACTCCTCGCGGGCCGTGGTGAGGATGCGGTCGCGGGTGTCGGCGGACTCGGTGCGCGGCGGGCGGCCGCGGCGGCGGGTGGTCCCTCCGGTGTCGCTCACCGCCCGCCCGCCTTCGTCGCGGAGCCCGACGACGCCGACGCCAGGTGCAGGCGGGCGAAGGCCAGGGCCTCGGCGAGATCGGCCTCACGTTCGGCGCCGGACATCGCGCGCCGGGTGTTGACCTCGATGACGACATGGCCGTCGAAGCCGGTGTCCGCGAGCCCTTCCAGCAGCTCGGCGCAGGGCTGGTCGCCCCGGCCGGGGACCAGGTGCTCGTCCTTGGCGGAGCCCTTGCCGTCGGCGAGGTGGACGTGGCCCAGGCGGTCGCCCATGCGGCCGGCCATGTCGAGGGCGTCGGTGCGGGAGGTCGAGGCGTGGCTGAGGTCGATCGTGAAGTGGCGGTAGTCGTCCTTCGTCACGTCCCAGTCGGGGGCGTACGCCTGCATCTCGCGGTCGCGGTAGCGCCAGGGGTACATGTTCTCGACGGCGAAGCGGACGTCCGTCTCGTCCGCCATCCGCCAGATGCCGTTGACGAAGTCCCGCGCGTACTGGCGCTGCCAGCGGAACGGCGGGTGGACCACCACGGTGCTCGCGCCGAGCCGCTCGGCGGCCGCGCGGGCGCGCTGGAGCTTGACCCAGGGGTCGGTGGACCAGACGCGCTGGGTGATGAGCAGGCACGGGGCGTGCACGGCCAGTATCGGCACGCGGTGGTAGTCGCTGAGTCTGCGCAGCGCGTCGATGTCCTGGCTGACCGGATCGGTCCAGACCATCACCTCGACGCCGTCGTAGCCGAGGCGTGCGGCGATCTCGAAGGCCGTCGCCGTCGACTCCGGGTAGACGGATGCCGTCGACAGGGCGACCTTCGCGTCCGGGATTCGGACTGCGTCCCTGGGTTCTGCCACGGGGGTCAGGTTACGGGGTGCGGGTTGGAGGGTGTTGTCCGCCCGATCGCCGTTGTGGTGATCGCCATAGGGCGGGTGCGGGAGCGTTTGTGGTTACTCGCGCCGTTCCCCGCGCCCCATGGGGGCGCGTCATGGCTGGACCATGTGATCCAGTCGCCTCAGGATCACGCCCTCCCGCAGGGCCCACGGGCAGATTTCCAGGTTCTCCACGCGGAAGAGGT
Organism: Streptomyces sp. NPDC058985; assembly: GCF_042740985.1. Classification (NCBI taxonomy): domain Bacteria; kingdom Bacillati; phylum Actinomycetota; class Actinomycetes; order Kitasatosporales; family Streptomycetaceae; genus Streptomyces; species Streptomyces sp. NPDC058985. Next base: position 14,070 of record NZ_JBHYJX010000015.1, read on the forward strand.
CCATCGCCGCCTCGGCGACCAGGGCGCCGGCCAGGAGCTGGTTCGCGCGGCCCTCGGAGACGCCGGGGAGTTCGGCGCGCTCGGCGGCGGTCATGGCGGCCAGGCGCGGGACCCATGCCTCCAGGGAGGCGCGTTTCAGCTCGCGCTGGACGTAGAGGCCCTCGGCGGAGCGGGCGGCGCCCGCGATGCGGGCCAGCTGCCGGAAGGTCTTGGACGTGGCGACCACGTGGTCGGGCGTGCCGGAGCGGCTGAACTCGCCGACCGTCCGGGCGATCTCCGTACGGACGTGCCGGCGCAGCGCCCTGACGGCGTCCGGGTCGGGCGGGTCGCCGGGCAGCCAGCCGGCCGTGAGGCGGCCCGCGCCCAGCGGCAGCGACGCGGCCGTGTCCGGTTCCTCGTCCATGCCGTAGGCGATCTCCAGGGAGCCGCCGCCGATGTCCAGGACCAGCAGCTTGCCCGCGGACCAGCCGAACCAGCGGCGGACGGCGAGGAAGGTGAGCCGCGCCTCCTCCGCGCCGCTGAGGACCGTCAGCTCGACGTCGGTCTCGGCCCGTACCCGGGCGAGGACGTCGTCGGCGTTGGTCGCCTCGCGTACGGCGGAGGTGGCGAACGGGAGGATCTCCTCGACGCCCTTGTCCTCGGCCGCCTGGAGCGCGTCGAGGACGACCGCGACCAGCTTGTCGACGCCTTCGGGGCCGATGGCGCCGTCCTCGTCGAGGAGCTGGGCGAGGCGGAGATCCACCTTGTGCGAGTGGGCGGGCAGGGGGCGGGCGCCGGGGTGCGCGTCCACCACCAGCAGGTGCACCGTGTTCGAACCCACGTCGAGGACACCGAGTCTCATGTACGGAACGCTACTGCCAGCGGGGCGGGCGGCGGTGCCGTCATCCGGCTTCGGCGTCTTACCCTGGAGCCGTGCCAAAGACGAAAAAGGCGAAGGCTGAAAAGTCGGCCAAGAAGGACAAGAGGCGCGTAATGGGCGACGAGAAGGGCCTTGACTTCGCCCGGGCGTGGGTGGAGTTCCCCGATCCGGCGGACGACGAGCAGGTCTTCCGGTGCGACCTGACATGGCTGACCTCCCGCTGGAACTGCATCTTCGGCAGCGGCTGCCAGGGCATCCAGGCGGGCCGCGCGGACGACGGGTGCTGCTCGCTGGGCGCACACTTCTCCGACGAGGACGACGAGCGGCGGGTCGCCGAGCACGTGGCGCGGCTCACGCCGGACATCTGGCAGCACCACGCCGAGGGCACGCGGGACGGCTGGACCTCCGAGGACGAGGAGGGCTCCCGGCAGACCCGTCCCTTCCAGGGCTCGTGCATCTTCCAGAACCGGCCCGGTTTCGCCGGGGGCGCGGGCTGCTCGCTGCACATCCTGGCCCTGAAGGAGGGCCGGGAGCCGCTGGAGACCAAGCCGGACGTGTGCTGGCAGCTGCCGGTGCGGCGGACGTACGAGTGGATCGACCGGCCCGACGACACGCGCGTGCTCCAGGTGTCGATCGGTGAGTACGACCGGCGCGGCTGGGGTCCCGGCGGGCACGACCTGCACTGGTGGTGCACCTCGGCGACCTCGGCGCACGGCGCGGGCGACCCGGTGTACGTCTCGTACCGCCCCGAGCTGATCGAGCTGATGGGCAAGGCGGGGTACGACCGGCTGGTCGAGCTGTGCGAGGAGCGGCTGGCCTCGCAGTTGCCGCTGGTGGCACCGCATCCGGCGGATCCCGCTCGCTGAGTGCCGCGCACGCCGCGCCTCGTGCGTCCCAGGAGTTCGTCCAGGAGTTCGTCCAGGAGTTCATCCCAGGAGTGCGTCCTATGAGGTGGACGGGCTCGGGGCGCCGGTGCCGCCCGGCAGGGGCGAGGAGCCGGTGCCGCCCGTCGGGGACGGGCCGGTCGGCGTCGGGTCCGGGTCGGGCGGTGTCGGTGACGGGTCCTCGGTGGGTGTCGGGTCCGGGTCGGGCTGCGAGGCCGACGGCGACGGGTCCGGGTCCGGGACGGACGGGGACGGCGAGTGGTCCGGGGTGCTGGGGCGCGGGCCCGGGCGGGAGGGGCCGGGCGCGGTGCCGTACCCCTTGATCGAGACGACCGCGCCGACGGGCGACACCGCCACGCGGGCGGTCCAGTGGCCGGACGGCTCGCGCAGGTGGTCGACGTACACCCGGACCGTGCGGGACTCGCCGGGGTCGAGGGTGCCGGAGGACTGGCTCAGGTAGAGCCAGGACGCCCCGACGGAGGCGGACCAGCGGACCGGGGCGTCGCCGGTCGCGGTCAGGGTGACCAGCGTGGTGTCGCCGTCGTGGCCGGCCGTGACGCTCAGGGTGCTCTTCTCGCCCGCGCCGGAGACGCCGACGACCTCCACGGAGACGTCGGACTCGCCGTTCTCCTCGAAGCCGGTGCCGGGGGTGGTGCTGGCGTTGCCCGCGTTCTCGTAGCCGCCGCCGGTGGAGTCGCCGTCCAGGCCGTCGGGGCTCTGTGCCTCGCTGGCGCTGGACGAGCGGCCGTCCTCGCCCTCCACGACGGGGGTGCCGCGGTAGGCCGCCCACAGAGCGAGCACGGGAGCCGCCACGACGGTGGCGACGACGGTGGTGGTGACGGCACGCGCGCGCATCCGGTCCCGGCGGGCGGCGCGGTCCTTGGGGTCCATGGGGAAGCCGCGGCGGTCGAAGCGGGGGGCGGCGATCCGGGCTCGCGGGACGTGCGCCATGGCGACGTGCAGCGCGGTGCGGGGGGCCTCCAGGACGGGGAGTTCGGCCGGAGTGACGCTGGTGCCGGGCCAGCGGCCGGGGATCGCGCGTTCCGCCGTGCGGCGGCAGCGGGGGCAGTCGTCCACGTGCCGGACCAGTTCGCGGCGCAGGGCGGCGCTGAGCACGTACCGGTTGTCGCCGGTGAGGCGCGCGACGCCGGTGCAGGTGCCGGTCTCCACGACGGCCAGGGCGGCGCGGGTGCGTTCGACCTCGCAGGCGGCGGAGGCGAGGAGTTCCCGGGTGGCGGCCAGGTCCATGCCGAGGACCGCGGCGACCTCGTGGGGCGCCAGGCGGTGGCGGACGGCGAGTTCCAGGGCCTCGCGCTGCTCGGGGGTGGTGCCGGCGGCCTCCGGCCAGGCCAGCTGGGCGAGTTCGGCGCGGTGCCGTTGCCGGGTCTCGTCGTCGTCGCCGGTGTGGGCGGTGTCGGTGGCCGTCGCCTCGGTGCTGGTGTCGCGCGTGCTCGTGGGGCGGCCTGCCGCATGACTGCTCTGACGTTTCTGCTTCGCCTCGGTCAGCCTGCGGAGGCAGGCCCAGCGGGCCAGGGCGTACAGCCACGCCCTGCGGTCCTGGGCGGAACCGGGACCGCGGTTGCCGCGGCGCTGGGCGAGCGCGAGGACGTCGCCCAGGGCGGCGGTCGCGGCGGTGTGGTCGCAGAGCACGGACAGGCAGTACGTGAACAGGCCGTCCAGATAGGCGTCGTACGCGGCGTGGCGCGCGGGCGGCCGCTGCGCCAGGGAACGCGCCGCGGCGCGGTCACGCGCCTCCCGGTGCGCTCGGTGTGCGCCGGTCGTGCGGGTCGTGGTCTCCGGACTGCTCCTCATCACCCGGCGACCGTAGGGGGCTATGGGTGGCGCGAACTGGCGCGTTGGCCACTTTTAATCCGTACGGGTGAAACGATCCCTCATAAGGGGACAGGAGGCGGTTGTTCCGGCGGGCGGGGTGCCTCCGCGACCGCGCCCGCGTCGGGGTGTCAGTGGGGGCCGTTACGGTTCGTGCATGGCTGCCCGTGCGAAGTCCACCAAGGAACGGCCGTCCTTCCGCTGCACCGAGTGCGGCTGGCAGACGGCCAAATGGCTCGGCCGCTGTCCCGAATGCCAGGCCTGGGGCACCGTCGAGGAGTACGGCGCGCCCGCCGTGCGGACGACGTCGCCAGGGCGCGTGACCACCTCCGCGGTGCCGATCGGTGAGGTCGACGGGCGGCAGGCGACCGCGCGGTCGACCGGCGTGCCGGAGCTGGACCGGGTACTGGGCGGCGGGCTGGTGCCCGGGGCCGTGGTGCTGGTCGCGGGTGAGCCCGGGGTCGGGAAGTCCACCCTGCTGCTGGACGTGGCGGCGAAGTCCGCGAGCGACGAGCACCGGACGCTGTACGTCACGGGCGAGGAGTCGGCGAGTCAGGTGCGGCTTCGGGCCGACCGGATCGACGCGATCGACGATCATCTCTACCTCGCCGCCGAGACCGATCTGGCGGCGGTGCTGGGGCATCTGGACGCGGTCAAGCCGTCGCTGCTGATCCTGGACTCGGTGCAGACCGTCGCCTCTCCCGAGATCGACGGCGCCCCCGGCGGCATGGCGCAGGTGCGGGAGGTGGCGGGGGCCCTGATCCGCGCCTCCAAGGAGCGCGGGATGTCCACCCTGCTCGTGGGGCACGTCACCAAGGACGGCGCCATCGCCGGGCCGCGGCTGCTGGAGCACCTGGTGGACGTGGTCCTGCACTTCGAGGGTGACCGGCATGCGCGGCTGCGGCTGGTGCGGGGGGTGAAGAACCGGTACGGGACGACCGACGAGGTCGGCTGTTTCGAGCTGCACGACGAGGGGATCACCGGGCTCGCCGACCCCAGCGGTCTCTTCCTCACCCGGCGTGCCGAACCCGTGCCGGGTACCTGTCTGACCGTCACGCTGGAGGGCCGCCGGCCGCTGGTGGCCGAGGTGCAGGCGCTGACCGTGGATTCCCAGATCCCGTCGCCCCGGCGTACGACCTCGGGGCTGGAGACGTCCCGGGTCTCCATGATGCTGGCGGTGCTGGAGCAGCGCGGTCGGATCAGTGCCCTGGGGAAGAGGGACATCTACAGCGCGACCGTGGGCGGCGTGAAGCTGTCCGAGCCGGCCGCCGACCTCGCCGTCGCGCTCGCGCTGGCCAGTGCGGCCAGTGACACCCCGCTGCCCAAGAACCTCGTCGCGATCGGTGAGGTCGGCCTCGCCGGAGAGGTGAGACGGGTCACGGGCGTGCAGCGCCGGCTCTCCGAGGCGCACCGGCTGGGCTTCACGCACGCCCTGGTACCGAGCGACCCCGGCAGGGTTCCCGACGGCATGAAGGTCCTGGAAGTCGCGGACATAGGGGACGCCCTGCGGGTGCTTCCCCGCTCGCGTCGGCGAGACGCCCCACGGGAGGAGGAGGACCGCCGGTAGACTTTGCCCTGGTCTCGCCCGTCCGTACGACCGAGTGTGCGACACGGGCGCACCAGAAGAACCTGCGACCGGAGGAGTGCAGTGGCAGCCAACGACCGGGCAGCAGCTCCCGGAAAGTCCGGTGGGAGTGCCGGTGCCGATGGCCTGATGCGCGCCTCGCTGAGCGCCGTGGCGCCCGGCACGCTGCTGCGGGACGGCCTGGAACGGGTCCTTCGCGGCAACACCGGCGGTCTGATGGTGCTGGGGTCGGACAAGACCGTCGAGTCGATGTGTACGGGCGGCTTCGTCCTGGACGTCGAGTTCACGGCGACCCGGCTGCGCGAGCTGTGCAAGCTCGACGGCGGGATCGTGCTCTCCTCGGACCTGTCGAAGATCCTGCGGGCGGGCGTGCAGCTGCTGCCCGACCCGACCATTCCGACCGAGGAGACCGGCACCCGGCACCGTACGGCGGACCGGGTCAGCAAGCAGGTCGGATTCCCCGTCGTCTCCGTCTCGCAGTCCATGCGGCTCATCGCCCTCTATGTCGACGGGCAGCGGCGCGTCCTGGAGGACTCCGCGGCGATCCTGTCCCGGGCCAACCAGGCGCTGGCCACCCTGGAGCGCTACAAGCTCCGGCTCGACGAGGTCGCCGGCACGCTCTCCGCGCTGGAGATCGAGGACCTGGTGACCGTCCGGGACGTGTCGGCGGTCGCCCAGCGGCTGGAGATGGTGCGCCGGATCGCCACCGAGATCGCCGAGTACGTGGTGGAGCTGGGCACGGACGGGCGGCTGCTGGCGCTTCAGCTGGACGAGTTGATCGCCGGCGTGGAGCCGGAGCGCGAGCTGGTCGTGCGGGACTACGTGCCCGAGCCGACCGCCAAGCGGTCCCGTACGGTCGACGAGGCGCTCGCCGAGCTGGACAAGCTCAGCCATGCCGAGCTGCTCGAACTGTCCACGGTGGCCCGGGCGCTGGGATACACCGGGTCCCCCGAGACGCTGGACTCGGCGGTGTCGCCGCGCGGGTTCCGGCTGCTGGCGAAGGTGCCGCGGCTGCCGGGCGCGATCATCGACCGGCTGGTGGAGCACTTCGGCGGCCTGCAGAAGCTGCTCGCCGCCAGCGTGGACGACCTCCAGACGGTGGACGGTGTCGGCGAGGCGCGGGCGCGCAGCGTGCGTGAGGGGCTGTCGCGGCTCGCGGAGTCGTCGATCCTCGAGCGGTACGTCTGAGGGCGTTACTTCTGAGGGCGTGCGTCTGAATTGGAGCGTCGGCCTTGCGTCAGTCGCTCTTCAGCACGAAGGACGTCCGGACCTTCTCGAAGCCGGGCGCCTTGGCCTCCACCAGGTACGTCCCCGCCTTGGCCGAGCCCGCCGGGGGCGTACCGCACTCGGGGGCGCTCGGCTTGCGGTCCCACTTCACGGTGTAGGTGATGCCGCTGTTCGCGGCCACCCGGTACTGGAGGCTGGCCTTGCTCTTGTCCTCGACGCAGTCGTCCGAGGCCCAGTAGACGTCGTCGCCGCTGGCCGGGGTGATGGTGAACACCGCGTGTTCGGGGCCCAGATCGACCTTGCAGTCGCCGCCGGAGGTGTTCCGCGCGGTCAGTTCGAAGGCGGGGGTCTGTCCGGGCGTGTAGCTGTTGCGAACGCTGCGCAGGCTGAACTTCACCGCGCCCGGGGTGCAGTTGGGCAGGGCGGAACCGCCCGGCAGCGCGTCTCCCGCGCCGACGCCCGTCGCCGCCCCGCCCCCGGAGCCCCCGCCACCGGCGCTGCCGGGATTGTCGGCGTCCTCGCCGGAACCAGAGCCCTCGCCCGAGCCGTCCTCGCCGCCGCCGGAACCCGAACCCGCCCCCGTACCACCGGAGTCCGTGCTTCCCGACTCGTCGCGGCCGCCCGGGGCCTCACTGATCGCGGGCCCGGATCCCGAGGGTCCCGGCGTGATCGACGGGGCCGGGTTCTTGCCGTCCGCTCCGTCGTCGCGTCCCTTGCCGCCGCCCCCGCCGCCGGAGACCACGATCCACGTGATCAGCAGCGCCAACAGGGCGAACAGGGACAGCAGTACGGCCCTCCGTCGCCAGTAGATGGAGGAGGGAAGCGGCCCGACCGGATTGCGCAGAGATCCCACGGCGCAAACTGTACGAGAGATCCGCGCGTTCCCCTGTCCCACCCGCCGTTCAGGCCCGCAACTTTTACGGATCATCATCCCGGAGACCGCCCCGGACCCCTGCCGATCGTCAGGTGTCGCACGTGTCGATCGCAGGGTGTGACCGTTTCGCGCAGCCGCCTACCGTCCGTGAGCATGACCTTCGAGGATGACGATCTCTACCGCGACATCACCGGCTTCGCCCAGGACACCCCGAGGTGGGTCCAGCACACGGCGGAGGTGGGGACGGAGGCGGGCATCCTGGTGTTCGGCGCGCTGTTCGTCGTCGCCTGGTGGCGGTCGCGGCGCGGCGACCCACGGGCGTTCGCGATCGCGGTCCTTGCACCTGTGGCCACGGCTGTCGCGTATGTGTGCAGTGAACTGCTCAAGTCCGTTGTGGAGGAGGAGCGTCCGTGCCGGGCGGTCGCCGGGGCGGTGCCCTCGCCGGCACCGTGCCCGCCGGCCGGTGACTGGTCCTTCCCGAGCAACCACGCCACGATCGCGGGCGGGGCGGCCGTCGCCCTGGCCCTGGTCCGGTGGACCGCGGTCCGGGTGACGGTACCGCTCGCCCTGCTGATGGCCTTCTCCCGGGTCTTCGTCGGCGTCCACCACCCGCACGACGTCGTCGCCGGGCTGCTGCTCGGCGCGGTCGTCGCGGCCGTGGCCGTACGGCTCGGCATACGTCCGGCGACGCGGCCGGCCGAGGCGATGCGGGGCTCGTCGGCGCCGGCGGTGCGGTGGCTGACCGGGCCGGGTGCCGTGCCGCCGGGCGCGTACGCCGCCTCGCAACGGCCGCACCAGAACAGCGCGCCGCGACCGACGGGGGCGAGCCGTACGGAGCGCGAGCCGGGGGCGTGCGAGCCGGGCGCGAGGGGGGCGCGCAGGTGCGCGTCCGCCGGGGCGCCGACGGCTCCGGCGGCGGATATCCCGGCGTCGGCGGCCGGACGCGTACCTTCCATGGGCCGACGCTACAAGCGGCGGAGGGGGCGGCGCCCCTGCCGATCGTCAGGTGTCGTGGACGCGACGGGGTGGCGCTGCACCCGCGCGGTGGTCTCGTCGTGGCAGGATCGGAGGGTCATGACTGCGCCCACGAAGTCCTCGCACAGCGGCCCCTCCGACCCCGCCGCCGCCTCGTCCGGCGTGCCGTTGCACGCCCCCGTCATCGACTGGTTCGCCGAGCACGCCCGCGACCTGCCGTGGCGGCGCCCGGAGGCCGGCGCGTGGGGCGTGATGGTCAGTGAGTTCATGCTCCAGCAGACGCCGGTGAGCCGCGTCCAGCCCGTCTACGAGCAGTGGCTGGCGCGCTGGCCGCGCCCCGCCGACCTCGCCGCCGAGGCGCCCGGCGAGGCGGTCCGCGCCTGGGGCCGGCTCGGCTACCCGCGCCGCGCCCTGCGACTGCACGGTGCCGCCGCGGCCATAACGGAACGGCACGGCGGCGACGTACCGGCGGACCACGCCCAGTTGCTGGCGCTGCCCGGCATCGGCGAGTACACGGCCGCCGCGGTCGCCTCCTTCGCCTACGGCCAGCGGCACCCCGTACTGGACACCAACGTGCGCCGGGTCTTCGCCCGCGCGGTCACCGGCGTGCAGTACCCACCGAACGCCACCACCGCCGCCGAGCGGAAGCTGGCGCGTGCGCTGCTGCCGGAGCAGGAGACGCGGGCCGCCCGGTGGGCCGCCGCCTCCATGGAGCTGGGCGCGCTGGTATGCACCGCGAAGAACGAGTCGTGCCAGCGCTGCCCGATCGCCGGGCAGTGCGCCTGGCGGCTGGCCGGCAAGCCCGCGCACGACGGACCGCCGCGCCGCGGCCAGACGTACGCGGGCACCGACCGGCAGGTGCGCGGCCGGCTGCTCGCGGTGCTGCGGGAGGCGTCCGGGCCGGTGCCGCAGTCGGCCCTCGACCAGGTGTGGCACGAGCCGGTCCAGCGGGCCCGCGCCCTGGACGGCCTGGTGTCCGACGGTCTGGTGGAGCCGCTGGCGGACGGGCTCTACCGGCTGCCGCTGAGCTGACGGACAGCGGGGTCACAGGGGCGGCGGTGCCGGTGTCACGGAAACACCGGCCACGTCGGCCCCGGTTACAGCCGTGGTAACGGACATATCGCTACTTACCTTCATCAAGTGACGCGCTGATTTACCCGGTTCCTACTTCCGTTACACAACCGACGGACAGCCGAGTGTTCGTCGCAGGCTGCTCCGCACAGCGCCGTGACAACGCTTCCCTACCTTCGTTTCTGTGCCCGGCGGGCACGGCAGGACCAGGGACCACAGGCAGTGGGCCGACGGTGACCACACCGGCGGAGTACGGGGATCGGAAGGCGGTTGACCATGGGTGAGGTGCTCGAGTTCGAGGAGTACGTCCGGACGCGGCAGGACGCGCTGCTGCGCAGTGCCCGGCGTCTGGTCCCGGATCCGGTCGACGCCCAGGACCTGCTGCAGACCGCGCTGGCGCGGACGTACCGCCGCTGGTCGACCATCGAGGACAAGCGGCTGGCCGACGCCTACCTGCGCCGGGTCATGATCAACACGCGGACCGAGTGGTGGCGGGCGCGGAAGCTGGAGGAGGTGCCCACCGAGCAGCTCCCCGAGTCCCGCGTGGACGACTCCACCGAGCAGCACGCGGACCGCGCCCTGCTGATGGACGTCATGAAGGTGCTCGCCCCGAAGCAGCGCAGCGTCGTGGTGCTGCGACACTGGGAGCAGATGTCCACGGAGGAGACCGCCGCCGCCCTCGGCATGTCGGCCGGCACGGTCAAGAGCACGCTGCACCGGGCGCTCGCCCGGCTCCGTGAGGAGTTGGTCGCCCGCGATCTGGACGCACGGGCGCTGGAGCGTGAGGAGCGGGAGCGTTGCGCGGCCTGACCGTCGGTCGATCACCCGGGGGGACCCGGAGGGACACGCAGGCGACGAGTGCGGCGGTGGCCGTGTTCGTCGCCCTCGGCGTGTGCCTGTCCGGCTGCGCGGCCGGCGGCACCGGCACCCGCGACGAGGGCGCGGCCCACGCGGACGCGGTGGGCGGCGCCGCCTCCTCCTCGCCGGCCGCCTCCCCCTCGAAGGTCCCCGACCGGGTGGACGCGGTGCGGCTGGTCAAGTCGGACCCCAAGGTCTCCGAAGAGGTCAAGCACGAACTGAAGCCGTGCGTCGCCGACGAGTACCCCGTCGACGTGTCGTACGGCGAGCTGACCGGCGGCACCGCGGAGGACGTCGTGGTCAACGTCCTGACGTGCGGTGACGCGGTGGGTGTGGGCAGTTACGTGTACCGCGAGGAGGACGGCGCGTACCAGAATGTGTTCAAGACCGAGGAGCCTCCGGTCTACGCGGAGATCGACCGCGGCGACCTGGTGGTGACCAAGCAGGTGTACGAGCGGGGCGACCCGGTGTCCAGTCCGTCCGGCGAGAACGTCATCACGTACCGCTGGGCGTCGGGCCGGTTCGCCGAGCAGTACCGCACCCACAACGACTACAGCAACGCCGCGGGCAACGCGCCGACTCCGGTCCCGGACGCGGACGGCTGAGACCGGCGGGCGTGCACCGATCGGGCCGCTCGCCGCGATGACCGGGTGAACGCGGTGCGCGGCCGGGGCGTCCCTCCCAGTGGGCGTCCAGTGGGCGTCCGTCGCCGTGGGCGTCCGTGACCGCACCCGCGTCCGGCGACCGCACCCGACCCATCACAACGAGGACTGAGAGCACCGGGATGGCAGACCAGACCCACGTCCTGTTCGTCGAGGACGACGACGTCATCCGCGAGGCCACCCAGCTCGCCCTGGAGCGGGACGGCTTCGCGGTCACCGCGATGCCCGACGGGCTGTCCGGCCTGGAGTCCTTCCGGACCGACCGGCCCGACATCGCACTGCTCGACGTCATGGTCCCGGGGCTGGACGGGGTGAGCCTGTGCCGCCGGATCCGGGACGAGTCCACGGTGCCGGTGATCATGCTGTCGGCGCGGGCGGACTCCATCGACGTCGTCCTGGGTCTGGAGGCCGGTGCCGACGACTACGTCACCAAGCCCTTCGACGGGGCCGTCCTTGTCGCCCGGATCCGGGCGGTGCTGCGGCGCTTCGGCCACGCCGGCGGCGGGGACCGGGGGGACGCGGCGGACCACGCGGACACCGGGGGCGTCCTCACCTTCGGCGAGCTGGAGGTGGACACCGAGGGCATGGAGGTGCGCCGGGCCGGACGGCCGGTGGCGCTCACCCCGACGGAGATGCGGCTGCTGCTGGAGTTCTCCTCGGCGCCGGGGACGGTGCTCTCGCGCGACAAGCTGCTGGAACGGGTCTGGGACTACGGCTGGGGCGGGGACACCCGCGTCGTCGACGTGCACGTGCAGCGGCTGCGCACCAAGATCGGCCAGGACCGGATCGAGACGGTCCGCGGCTTCGGCTACAAGTTGAAGGCCTGAGGCGGGGACACAGGGATATGCGGGGGTTCTTCCGACGCCGGACCGCCTCGCCTCCGGGGCGCGCGGACGGCCGCACGGGGCCGGACAGCGGTACGCACGGGGCCGGTACGCACGGGCCGGGCCCGCACGGCACACGTCCGCGCGGCCTGCGCGCGCGTGGCATCCGCACCGGGCTGCGCTGGAAGCTCAGCGCGGCGATCGCGCTGGTCGGCGCGCTGGTGGCGGTCGTCCTGAGCCTGGTCGTGCACAACGCGGCCCGGGTGTCGATGCTGGACAACGCCCGTGACCTCGCGGACGACCGGATCCTGATCGCCCAGCGCAACTACGAGCTGTCGGGGCGGCAGAACTTCCCCAACGCCAAGATCGACGATCCCGAGCTGCCGGTGGAGCTGCGCCGCAGGGTGGAGGCCGGGCAGCGGGCGACGTACGTCTCCGAGCGGGCCGACGGGGTGACGGACATCTGGGCCGCGGTGCCGCTCAAGGACGGGCACGTGATGTCCCTGCACTCCGGTTTCACCGACCGCAGCGCGGACATCCTCACCGATCTCGACCAGGCCCTCGTCATCGGCTCCATCGCGGTGGTCCTCGGCGGCAGCGCGCTCGGCGTGCTCATCGGGCGCCAGCTGTCGCGGCGGCTGCGGGACGCGGCGGCGGCCGCGAACCAGGTCGCCAACGGGGAGCCGGACGTGCGCGTCCGGGACGCCATCGGCGGGGTCGTCCGGGACGAGACCGACGACCTCGCGAGCGCGGTGGACGCGATGGCGGACGCGCTGCAGAAGCGGCTGGAGGCCGAGCGGCGGGTCACCGCGGACATCGCGCACGAGCTGCGGACCCCGGTGACCGGGCTGCTCACCGCGGCCGAGCTGCTGCCGCCTGGCCGGCCGACCGAGCTGGTCCTGGACCGGGCGAAGGCGATGCGCACGCTCGTCGAGGACGTCCTGGAGGTGGCCCGGCTCGACGGGGCCTCGGAGCGGGCCGAACTCCAGGATCTGATGCTGGGCGACTTCGTGACCCGGCGGGTGGCGGCGAAGGACCCGGCCGTGGAGGTGCGGGTGATCCACGAGTCGGAGGTGACGACCGACCCGCGCCGCCTGGAGCGGGTGCTGTTCAACCTGCTCGCCAACGCCGCCCGGCACGGCCGCTCACCGGTCCAGGTCAGCGTCGAGGGCCGGGTGATCCGGGTCCGCGACCACGGGCCGGGCTTCCCCGAGCACCTGCTCGCCGAGGGCCCGAGCCGCTTCCGCACCGGCAGCACGGACCGGGCCGGGCGCGGGCACGGGCTCGGGCTGACCATCGCGGCCGGTCAGGCCCGCGTCCTGGGCGCCCGCCTCACCTTCCGCAACGTCCGTCCCGCCGGGGCACCCGACCACGTCCCGGCCGAGGGCGCGGTCGCGGTCCTGTGGCTGCCGGAGCACGCGCCGACCAACACGGGGAGCTACCCGATGCTGCCGGACCGGACGGCCCCCGGCCACGGCTAGCAGGCGAAGTCCTGGTCCAGGTCGAGGCCGCCCTCGCGGGGCTGGGTGAAGGAGAACCAGTTGCCGGAGTCGTCCCGGAAGAGCGCCTCGGTGCCGTACGGGCGCTCCTGCGGCTCCTGGAGGAATTCCACCCCGCGGTCCTTGAGCTTCTTGTAGTCGCCGTGGATGTCGTCGGTGGTCAGCACGCCGGCGCCGAGCGCGCCCTTGGCCACCAGCTTCCGGATCATCTCGGCGGACTCGGGGTCCATCGCCGGGCCGTTCGGGAGCATGAGCGTCAGCTCCACGTCCGGCTGGTCCGGCGATCCGACGGTGAGCCAGCGCATCCCGCCCTCGCCCATGGTCATGTCGGTGCGGACCTCCAGGCCCAGCTTCTCGGTGTAGAACCGCTTGGCCCGCTCCTGGTCGAGGACCCAGACGGTCGCGATGGCGAGGCCCTTGATCATGGCGTTCTCCTGCTGTTGCGTGGCCGGTTTCGCTTGCGCTTGCCCTGCCACGGTAGGCAGCCTCGCCCTCAGCCCGCTTCTCCGGAATTGCGCCGCACCCCGCCCGCCCAGTGCATGACATAGCAGCCCGGTATGAGGGCGGTCCCCCGGCCCACGTGCTTGGTCCGGTACTCGCTCGGGGTCAGCCCGGTCCTGGCCTTGAACCGGCTGGAGAAGGTGCCCAGGCTGCTGAAGCCGACCAGGTGGCAGATCTCGGTCACGGACAGGTTGGCGGTGCGCAGCATGTCCTCGGCGCGCTCGATGCGACGGCGGGTGAGGTACTGGCCGGGCGTCTCGCCGTACGTCTCCTTGAAGGCGCGAAGGAAGTGGTACCGCGAGTACCCGGCGTGGGCCGCGACCGCGTCCAGGTCCAGGTCCGGGTCGGCCCAGTCCCGGTCCATGGCGTCCTTCGCCAGCCGCAGCTGGCGCAGCTTGTCCATGGGGCCGATGGTGGCACGGGGCACCGACATCGGCCGGATGCCACCGGCCCAGTAGTCTGACGATCATGGCGGACTGGGGAATACGGCCGGCTTCGGCGGCGGACGTCGAGCCGGTGGCCGAGTTGCGGGCCGTGGTGCTGCGGGCGGATCTGGAGCGGCTCGGGCGGTACGACGCGCGGCGGGTGCGGCAGCGACTGCGGGACGGGTTCGTCCCGGCGCACACCCAGGTGATCGAGGTGGGCGGCGCGTTCGCCGGATGCGTGTCGCTGCGGCCGGCCGAGGGTGCCCACTGGCTGGAGCACTTCTATCTGGCGCCGCGGATGCAGGGCGGCGGCATCGGTACGGCCGTGCTGCGCGGGCTGCTGGAGCGGTGCGACCGCGAGGGCACACTGGTCCGGCTGAACGTGCTGCGGGGCAGCCCGGCACGGCGGCTGTACGAACGGCACGGATTCAGCGTGGAGGCCGAGGATCCGGTGGACGTGTTCATGGTGCGCACGCCGCGATGACGGCCGGCTAGCGCAGTCCTTCGATGAAGGAGTGCCAGGCGGGGGCGCCGACGGTCACGACCGGGCCGGTCGGGTTCTTGCTGTCGCGCACGGGGACGGCGCCGGTGGGGCAGTTGTCAGCTACCTCGACGCAGTCGCCGCCGGTGTTTCCGCTGTAACTGGACTTACGCCACTGACTGTTCCTCTGGCTGGGAGCCGTGTCCATAGCGTTCCTCCATCACCCGGATGATCAGTTCCGCCGAATCCTCCACGGAGAGGGCAGCGGCCTGCAAGCGAGCGTAACGGAGAGCGGCTTCCCTGACGGTCTCCGGATTGGCCGTCATGTGACCGGAGATGATGTCCTCTGTGTAGACGATGTCCGGGTTGTCGTCGAAGCGGAGGCCGTTGAACGAACCAGCAAGACTGGCGTGAGCCCCCGCCTCGTTCGGCAGCACCTGGACGTGCATCCAGCGGTGACCGGCGAATTCCAACAGTCGGGCCAGTTGGCGGCGCATGACCTCGTGACCACCGATGGGGCGGTGCAGGACGGCCTCGTCCAGCACCACCCAAGCCAGCGGCGGCCGCTCACGCTCCAGGATGCGCTGACGTTCCATCCGGGCGGCCAACAAGCCCTCCAGATCGTCCGGCATGCCGGTGGCGAGCACCGCCCGCGCGTACTCCTCCGTCTGCAACAGCCCGTAGACCAACTGCGCCTGGTACGTCGAGATGTACGCCGCCTTCGCCTCCATCTCCGCGTACGGCTGGAACCACGTCGGGAGTTGGCTGCGCAGCACCAGGCCGATCAGCCGCGAGAACAGACCGTCCGTGCCCAGCGCGGCGTCCACCCGCTCGGAGAAGTCCCGTGTCGGGACCTTCTTCGTGGTCTCGATCTGGCCGACCAGTGAGCCGGTGCAGAAGATGATGTCGCCGAGCTGGCCCTGCCGGAGGCCGTGGGCCTCGCGCTGGCGGCGCAGCTCCCAGCCGTAGTAGTCGAGCGGGGACGCGGTCGGGTCGAGGGACTGGATGTTGGCCACTGCGGCACCTCGCTCCGGGACTGCGGACGGCAACACCTCTCGGCGTTCGTTTCTGTGCGTAGTCGAGCGTACGCACCGCGTCGCAGGGTTGTGGCGTGAATCACGTAACCGGTCCGCGTGCGGCGGACGTTGAGAGCCAGTACCGCGCCGAGTTCGCCATGGGTGCGCACTCGGCCCGCCATCTGCGCCGAGTCCTGCGGCTGTACCTCGTGCGCTCCGGGCCGGCCGAGGTGTCCGACGCCGCCGAGCTTGCCCTCACGGAGCTGGTCGCCAACGTCGTACGGCACGTGCCCGGCCGTCGTTGCCGCGTGTGCTTTCTGCTTCAGCCGGACGCCGTACGGGTCGAGGTCGCCGACGACTGCCCGGAGCTGCCGGTTCCGGCGGCCGCCGACACGCTGGGCGAGGGCGGGCGCGGGCTGGTGATCGTCGCCGCGGTGACCGACCGGTGGGGCGTCACGCCGTACGCGGACGGGCGGGGCAAGACGGTGTGGTTCGAGTGCGTCGGCAAGGCGGAAGCCAGGCGTACGACATAGGGCCCCCGGGTGGTCGAAACCACCCGGGGGCCTGGTCAGGGGGAGGTGGCGGGCCGGCCCGCGGTCAGACCGCCTCGGTCACCGGCGCCTTCGCCGCAGCGCCGCCCTCACCGTCGCCCGGCGCGTCCGCCGCCTGCGGGCCCGCGCCCTTCAGCGGGACCTCCTCCACGAAGACCGCCGCGACCAGGGCCACGACCGCCACCACCGCGCCCAGCAGGAACGCGCCGTGCGTGCCGGAGGACACCGCGTGCTGGTAGGCGTCGCGGGCCGCCTCCGGCAGCTTGGCCAGGCTCGCCGCGTCCAGCTGTGCCGAACTCTCGGTCACCTTGGAGCCCAGCGCCCCCGCCCGCTCCGCCATCACGTCCTGGACGCGGTGGTTGAACAGGGCGCCCATGATCGCGACGCCGAAGGAGGAGCCGAGGGTGCGGAAGAGGGTGGTGGACGAGGACGCGACGCCCATGTCCTTCATCTCCACGCTGTTCTGCGCCACCAGCATCGTGATCTGCATCAGGCAGCCCATGCCGAGACCGACGACGGCCATGTACACCCCGGAGGTGAAGCGGGTGGTGTCGGTGTCCATGGTCGACAGCAGGAAGAGGCCCACCGTCATCAGCGCGCCGCCCAGCACCGGGAAGATCTTGTAGCGGCCGGTGTTCGTGGTGACCCGTCCCGCCACCATCGACGTGACGAGCATCGCGCCCAGCATCGGCAGGAGCAGCAGCCCGGAGTTGGTCGCGGACGCGCCCTGCACCGACTGCTGGTACAGCGGCAGGAAGAGGGTGGCGCCGAACATCACGAAGCCGACGATGAAGCCGATGACCGACATCAGCGTGAAGTTGCGGCTGCGGAAGATGTGCAGCGGCACGATCGGCTCGGCCGCCCTGGTCTGCCAGAACACGAACCCGACCAGCGCGGCGACGCCGATGCCGATCAGCTCCATGATCCGCGCGGAGGTCCAGGCGTACTCGGTGCCGCCCCAGGTGGTGACGAGCACGATGGCCGTGATGCCGATGGTCAGCAGCGCGGCGCCCAGGTAGTCGATCCGCGCCTGGCTGCGCTTCTTCGGCAGGTGCAGGACGGCGCTGACGGCCACCAGCGCGATCGCGCCGAGCGGCAGGTTGATGTAGAAGGACCAGCGCCAGCCCCAGTGGTCGGTGATGGTGCCGCCGACCAGCGGTCCGCCGATCATCGCCAGCGCCATGACGCCGGCCATCATGCCCTGGTACTTGCCGCGCTCCCTGGGCGGTATCAGGTCGCCGATGATGGCCATGACGCCGACCATCAGACCGCCGGCACCCAGGCCCTGGACGGCGCGGAATCCGATGAGCTGGCCCATGTCCTGGGCCATGCCGCTGAGCGCGGAGCCGGCCAGGAAGATCACGATCGAGGTCATGAACGAGCCCTTGCGCCCGTACATGTCGCCGAGCTTGCCCCACAGCGGGGTCGAGGCCGCGGTCGCGAGGGTGTAGGCGGTGACCACCCAGGAGAGGTGTTCCAGACCGCCCAGCTCGCCCACGATCGTCGGCATCGCGGTGCCGATGATCATGTTGTCGAGCATCGCGAGCATCATCGCGATCATGAGGGCGAGCAGGACCACCCGCACGCTCCTCGGCTGCTTGCCGGCACCGGCCTCACCGGTCCCCGCCTGTGGTGTCTCCGCCATCGCTCCCACTTCCCCCAGCTACCGCTGCTCTCCGGTCCCACTTACTTGCCGCCCGGCAAGTTGACTACACTCGGGAAGGTAGTCGCGTAACTAGCCGGGCGTCAAGTAAGTTTTTCGGAAAGGGCGCGGAGCGGGCAGAGTGCGCTGAACAGGAGGTGCGCGGGAGAATGGGCGGCACGATGAACGGCACCAGGCAGCAGCGACGCCGCGGGGACACCCGCCAGCGCATCCAGGACGTGGCCCTCGGACTCTTCGCCGAGCAGGGGTACGAGAAGACCTCGCTGCGCGAGATCGCCGAGACCCTGGACGTCACCAAGGCCGCGCTGTACTACCACTTCAAGACCAAGGAAGAGATCCTGGTCAGCATCTTCGAGGACCTCTCGCGGCCGCTGGAGGACCTGATCGCCTGGGGGCGGGAGCAGCCGCACACCCTGGAGACGAAGCAGGAGATCATCCGCCGCTACAGCGAGGCGCTGTCGGGCGCGGCGCCGCTGTTCCGCTTCATGCAGGAGAACCAGGCGACCGTGCGCGACCTGCGCATCGGCGAGCTGTTCAAGACCCGCATGTTCGGCCTGCGCGACATCCTCATCGACCCGGAAGCGGACCTGGTCGACCAGGTCCGCTGTGTGAGTGCGCTGTTCACGCTGCACGCCGGGATGTTCGTACTCCGGGACCTCGAAGGCGACCCCGAGGAACAGCGCGCTGCCGTTCTCGAGGTCGCCACCGATCTGGTGACCCAGGCACACCGGGGAGCCGGGGGCTCCTGATCCGGACCCGGGTCCCGGCCGGTCACCGCCGGCCGGTCACCGTCGGACGGTTGGCCGTCAGACGGTCACGCCCTTGTCCCGCAGGAACGAGACCGGGTCGACGGCCGAACCGTAGTTGGCGGTCGTGCGGATCTCGAAGTGCAGGTGCGGGCCGCTGGAGTTACCGGTGTTGCCGGACTTGGCGATCGACTGGCCGGTCTTCACGACCTGGCCTATCTTCACGTTCACCTTGGACAGGTGGGCGTACTGGGAGTACGTGCCGTTGCCGTGCTTGATGACGATCGCGTTGCCGTAGGCGGGGCCGTCACCGGCGCCGTTGCCGCCGGCCTTGACCACGGTGCCGCCGTGCGTGGCGACGACGTTGGTGCCGACCGGGACGGCGAAGTCCTGGCCGCTGTGCTTGCTGGCCCACATGCCGCCGTTCTGGGCGAAGCTGGCGGTGAGCTTGTACTTCTTCACCGGGTCCACCCAGGAGGCGGCCTTCTTCTTGGCGGCCGTCTTCTTGGCGGTGGCCTGCTTGGCGCTCGCCTTCTCGGCCTTCGCCGCCTTGGCCTGCGCCGCGGCCTGGGCCTCGACGGCGCTCGCCGTGGTGGAGGAGGTGGAGGCCGCCGTGGTGCCGGTGGCGGCCGCGACCCCGGCTCCCAGTGCGACCGAGGCTCCGAGGCCGGCGGCCATCACCGCGGCGCGGGTGCGAAGGGTCGTACGGGAAGAACGGGACGTGACACGCGGAAACATTCGAACCTCATGGGGACGGGTACAGAGGAAAGCCCCTCCGAGCGAGACGCACAGGGCGCTCGTCGGCCGGGCTCAACCTTGGTAACCCGGCGGACCCGAACCGCACAAAGGTGTGACCTACGACGTTATTTAGTACTTGAGCGCGATACTTCACTACTCTTGACAGAGCAGCCATTCCGGACAAAACCAGCTCAGGCGCCCGGCGGCCGCCGAGCGCCGTGGACCGTTATGTCCGATTTCGCAGTTCTCGCGGCTTCCACTATTCCCCGTAGTAAGGGCCCAAGGGCCTGTGCGCCATGTCACCGGCGGCCATGATCGAAAGGCCGGTGAATGTGACCCGGGCTACTCCCGGTCCGCTTAACCCACCACCTGTACAAGGGCGTTCACCTAGGCTCGCAACATGGTCGACGTCACAGCACTCGGGGCACGTGTCGCGTCCAGTGCGGTCGCTCCGCTCGTCCGCAGGCTCTTCGTACGGGACGGGCCCGGGGCGGGGCTGGTGGACCGGCCGGTGCGGATATCGGAGCTGGTGTCGTTCCGGGGGGAGAAGCGGACCGTCACCCCCAAGGACGTCGACCGGATCGCCCAGGAGCTGGTCCGGCGGGCGCTGGCGGCGGCCGGCCCCGGCGAGGAACCCGTCGGGGAGGGGGAGGCGGCCGCCGTCAAGGACGCCCTGGCCCGCACCCTCGCCCGGCTCGGCGAGATCACCGTCGAGGACTACGAGGCCGTCGGGCTCGGGCCGGAGCGCTTCGCCCGCGCGCTGCGCACGGACGTGCCGCTGTCGCCGTACGGACTGAGCGAAGACGGCCTGCTGCTCTACGAGCGGCTGCTGCACACCGCCGCGCTGCACATCCTGAACTTCCTCACCCAGCGCTCCACCTATGTGGCCCGGCAGCAGACCGTGCAGACCCGGCAGCTCGCCCGGCTCGTCCAGGGCGTCGACGTCCTGCTGGAGCGGCTGCCGTCCCAGTCGGCCGAGGACGCCGGGTTCGAGGCGCGTTACGCGGATCACGTCACCGCCCGCTACGGCACCCTCACCATCTACGGGCTGGACGCCGGTACCCGGGAGTGGCCGCTGGACACGGCGTACCTGAGCCTGGAGGCGACCCGGCCGCAGGCGGCGCGGGACGGGCACCGCAACGGACACCACGACGGGCAGCACCCGACCGTGGCCGCCGAGCAGGTCCTCGCCGGCCAGGACCAGGTCTTCCTGCGCGGCGTCGCCGGATCCGGCAAGACGACCCTGGTGCAGTGGCTCGCGGTGACGACCGCGAGCCGCGTCTACGACCACGGGCTGACCCACCTCATCGGGCGGGTGCCATTCGTACTGCCGATGCGCCGGATCGTGCGGCCCGGGGCCGAGCTGCCCTTCCCCGGCGACTTCCTGCGGGCCGTCGGCTGTCCCGTCGCCGGGGAGCAGCCGCCGGGGTGGGTGGAGCGGGTCCTGCGCGCACAGCGCGGGGTGCTGCTGGTCGACGGCATCGACGAGATCGCCGGTGAGCGCCGCGCCGCCGCCCGGCGCTGGCTGCGGGAGCTGGTGCGGGCCTACCCCGGCAACCTGTGGCTGGTCACCTCGCGCCCCTCGGCCGTACCGGAGGAGTGGCTGGCCGCCGAGGGTTTCGGCGAGCGCGTGCTGGCCCGGATGTCGCAGGACGACGTCGCCACCTTCGTACGGCGCTGGCACCGCGCGGCCGGTGCCGAGGCGTCGGTCGGCGAGGCGCTGCTGCGGTCGGTGCGGACCACCTCGGAGCTGACCCGGCTGGCCACCAACCCGCTCATGTGCGGCATGCTCTGCGCCCTCCACCGCGACCGGCGCGGCTTCCTCCCGCAGGACCGCAGGTCCCTGTACGAGGCCGCGCTGACCATGCTGCTCGAACGCCGGGACCGGGAACGCGAGCTGCACGACCCCGACGGGATCCGGCTGGCGTACGCGATCCAGGTGCAGCTGCTGCAGAAGCTGGCCTGGTGGCTGATCCGCAACAGCCGCCTCGAGATGGACCGGGCCGAGGCGCTCCAGCTCATCGCCGGCGCGCTGCCCGCGCTCGACCTGGACGGGGCCGGTGAGGAGGACGTCTACCGCGCCCTGCTGCTGCGCTCCGGACTGCTGCGCGAGCCCGCCGAGGGCAGGGTGGACTTCCTCCACCGCACCTTCCAGGACTATCTGGGCGCCCGGCTGGCCGTGCAGGACCTGGACTTCGACCTGCTGGTCAACCACGCGGGCGACGACGCGTGGGAGGACGTCATCCTGCTCGCCGTCGCGCACGCCCGGCCCAAGGAGGCGGAGCACATGCTGCGCCGGCTGACCGAGGAGGGCACACCGCGCGGCACGCTGCTGGCGGCGGCCGGGCTGCGGTACGCGGCCGAGGTGGAGCCCGGGACACGGCGGCTGGTGGAGGAGCAACTGGCCGCGCTCGTCCCGCCGTCCACCTTCGAGCTGGCCGGAGAGATCGCGCGCCGGGGCGGCGACCTGGTGCTCGCGCTGCTCCCGGGCCCGGAGGGCATCGACGACCTCACCGCCGCCATCGTGGTCGGCACCGCAGTGGAGGTGGGCAGCGAGGCCGCGCTGCACTTCCTGACCCGCTTCCGGGACCATCCCGGCCGGGACGTCCAGGTGATCCTGGCCGACTCCTGGCACCGCTTCGAGCGGGAGTCGTACGCCCGCGAGATCCTCGCCCACCTGCGGGAGCAGTGGCCCGTCCAGGTGTCCACCCTCGACGACCTGCGCGCACTGCGCGCGCTGGGCGGCTGGGAGCGGATCGTGGTGCGCGGCGCCTACCGCATCGAGGACCTGACCGCGCTGATCGTGCCGGAGCGCCTCACGTACCTGGCGCTTCAGGCTCCGCACCCGGTCGAGGGGCTGGCCTGGCTGTCGGCCTTCCCCGCGCTGGACACCGTCCATGTGACGGCAGGCGACGTGGACGCGTCCGTGGCCCGCGAGCTGCCGGCCGGCCTGGAGATCACCTGGGAGTCCGACCGGCAGCCGTCCTCCATCCACCACCAGGGGTGACCCGCATCCATGGATACCGTCGTCCACACCCCGTCCGACCTCGCCGCGCCCCTCGTCGGCGGACTCTTCCGCGTCCCCGGCCGGCCGCCCGAGGGGCCCGAACCGGTGCCCGCCCTCACCACCTGGCAGGGCCCCGCGGACGACGTCCACCGCGCCGCCGCCGACCTGGTGCACCTCGCCGCCGAACGGCACACCGCGCCCACCGCCGAACTGGCCCCGGTCGTCGACGTCCTGGCCCGTACCCTGCTCGCCATCGCCCGGGTCGACGTCACCGACGCCGACGCGGTGCGGATGGGCCCGCAGGACTACGCGCGTCGGCTGCGGGCCGCGGTGCAGGGCGCGGACCGCGAACTGTCGCCGGACGCCGCCTGGTTCCACGACGCGCTGCTCGTCTCGGTCTGCCTGCACGTCCTGCACCATCTGGTACGCCGCTCCCCCTACCTCCAGCGGCACCTGCCGGGCCGGGCCAGCCGGATCGCGCAGCTGGTCGACCTGGGGGACGCCGAGGCGGCGGCCCGGCAGCCCGAACGGTCCGAGGAGGACGCCGCGTTCGAGACCGAGTACGCGCAGTGGGTGGCGCGGCGGCACGGCTGGCTGACCATCGTCGGCGTGGACTTCCCCAACGCGCCCGACCGTTGGCCGCTGGAGGAGACCTACCTGAGTCTGGAGGCGGAGGAACGCAGCGGCGCCGCGGGCGCCACGGGCGACGAGCAGCGCACGGTGCTGCTCGCGGACCGGGCCCTGGAGGACCACGAGCGGGTGCTGCTGCGCGGCGGCGCGGGCTCGGGCAAGACGACCCTGGTGCAGTGGCTGGCCGTGGCCGCCGCCCGGCAGGGCGCCCGGGTCCCCTTCGTGCTGCCCGTACGCCGCTTCGCCCGCGAGGGGTTCCCGGCGCCGGACGACTTCCTGCACGCGGTGCGGCACCCGCTCGCCGACCGGGCGCCGGAGGGCTGGGTGGTGCGCACCCTGCTCGCCGGGCGGGCGCTGCTGCTGGTCGACGGCATCGACGAGGCGCCCGAGAAGGCGCGCGGCGAACTGCGCGACCGGCTCAGGCGGCTGCTGCGCGTCTTCTCCGGCAACGGCTGCCTGGTCACCTCCCGCCCCTCCGCCGTCTCGGAGGGCTGGCTCTCGGGCGGCGGGCTGGCCGAGGAGGACTTCGTCGAGCTGTCGCTGGCGCCCATGTCGCGGGACCAGGTGACGCGGTTCGTCCGGGACTGGCACTCGGCGGCCCGGCTGGACGAGCAGAGCCGGACGCCGGGCCCCCGCGAGCGGGGCACGCTGGACGAGTACGAGCAGCGGCTCCTGCACTCCGTACGGATCTACCGCGAGCTGCGCCAGCTCGCCACCAACCCCCTGATGTGCGGCCTGATATGCGCCCTGAACCGGGACCGGGCCGGCTCCCTCCCGAGCGGCCGCAAAGAGCTGTACGACGCCGCCCTGGAGATGCTGCTGCAGCGCCGCGACCCCGAACGGGACGTGCTGTACGCCGATGACGTGCGGCTCCAGCAGAGCACCCGGGAGCGGCTGCTCCAGAAGCTGGCGCACGCGATGCTGGAGGAGGACGCCTCGGAGCTGACCGAAGAGCGGGCGGTCGGCATCCTGGACGCCGCGCTGCCCGCGATGCCCGCCGCCCGCGCCCAGGGCGACGGCGCGAAGATCTTCCGGCATCTGCTGCACCGCACCGGCCTGCTGCGCGAACGCTCCGGCGAGTCCGTCGACTTCGTCCACCGCACCTTCCAGGACTACCTGGCGGCGAAGGAGATCGTGGCGCGCGGCCGGTTCCCCACACTGGTGGACCACGCCCACCGGGCCGAGTGGGAGGAGGTCATCCGGATGTCCGCCGCGCATGCCCGCCCCGAGGAGTGCGCGCAGTTCCTGGAGCGGCTGCTCGCCCCCGCGCCCGGGCTGCGCCGCCCGCAGATCAATCACCGCAGGCTGATGGCCGCGGCCTGCCTGGAGCACGTCACCGAACTCGACCCGGCCGTCCAGCAGCTCGTCCACGACCGGACGAAGAACCTGGTCCGCCCGACCACCGAACTGGCCGCGCGCGGTCTCGGCTGGGTCGGCCCCATCGTCCTGGAGCTGCTGCCCGACCCGGGGCAGGTCCCCGACGACCGGCAGGCGCTGCTGCTCGCGCTCACCGCGACCCGGGTCGAGGACGACGCGGCCATCGACTACCTGGTCCGCCTCCGGTCCCGTTCCGCGCTGGCGGTGCGCACCGAACTCGCCCGGGGCTGGCGGAACTTCGACACCGAGCGGTACGCCCAGGAGATCATCGCCCACCTGGACCCGGACGGCCTGTACTTCCCGGTCGCCGACACCGCCGAGCTGGCGGCGCTGCGCGCTCTCGGCGGGCGGGCGCGCGTCCAGGTGGCCGGCGTGATGCGCGCGGAGGAGCTGACGGAGGGTCTGCCGCCCGACCGGCTGACCCACCTGTGGCTCAACGCGGAGCTGCCGGACACGGACGTCTCCTGGCTCTCCCACTTCCCGCAGCTGCGGGTCCTGCGGGTCAATCCGCGGCTGCCGCGGGTGCGGAACGTGCCGGACGGGGTGGAGATCACCGCGTAGTCGCAGCCCAGAACCCTGACTACTGCCCAGTAACCCAATCGTTGCCGTCCGGCCACTTGCTGGGGCAAGCATGCACGCGACAACTTTGGTGCCGTCAGGCATCCGCGCAGGCATGAGAGGAATCCAACCCCCCATGACCGAACAGACCGGACAGACCAGACAGACCCGGCGTACCTGGAAGCAGGCCGTCGGCACCGTGGCCGTCACCGCGGCGGCGCTCACCGTGGCGGTCACCCCCGCCGGCGCCGCCACTCCCGAGGCCCCGGCCGCCCCCGCCGTCTCGACCGCCGCCGTGACGGCCGCCGCAGCGGACGTCGACTACGACACCTGGCAGCGGGACTGCCGGGCCGTGATGGACAACGCCCTGCCGTACCTGAAGGAGCGGATCGGCGACGCCCGGCCGGGCGAGAAGCAGGCGATCGTCCTCGACATCGACAACACCGCCCTGGAGACCGACTTCGGCTTCAGCTACCCGGCGCCCGCCAACCGCCCGGTCCTGGAGGCCGCCCGGTACGCCCAGGAGCGCGGGGTCGCGCTGTTCTTCGTCACCGCCCGGCCGGGCATCATCGAGCTGCCCACCGAGTGGAACCTCGACCACGCCGGCTACGACTCCTCCGGCCTGTACGTGCGCGGCTTCCTCGACCTGTTCCGGGACGTCGCCGAGTACAAGACCGAACAGCGCGCGAAGATCGAGTCGAAGGGCTACACGATCATCGCGAACATCGGCAACAGCGCCACCGACCTGTCGGGCGGGCACGCCGAGAAGACGTTCAAGCTGCCCGACTACGACGGCCAGTTGTCCTGACGCCGGTGTCCTGACACCGGTGTCCTGACGCCGGTGTCCTGACGCCGGTGTCCTGACGCCGGATAGGCTCCCCTGGTCGAACGACCAGGGGGGCCGCAGGTGGAACCGACCGTACTCGGCGGGAAGTTGGCGTCCAGCCTGGTCGCCCCGCTGGTGAAGAAGCTCTTCGTCACCGGCGGCCCCGGCGCCGGACTGGCCGACCGGCCGGTCCGGCTGACCCGCCTGGTGTCCTTCAGGGGCGAGCAGCGCACCCTGGGCGAGAGGGAGGTGCGCGGGCTCGCGGGGCGGCTGGTCGGCGACGCCCTGGACTCCCCGGGCGAACGCCCCTTCCCGCGCGACGAGGAGACCGCCGTCGCCGACGCCCTGGCCGCGCGGCTGCTGGCCCTCGGCGACCTGGACATGGACGACGTCCAGGCGGTGCGGCTGGGGCACCGGGAACTCGCCGCCCGGCTGCGGACGGCCGCCGGGCCCTGGGACGGCCTCTCCGCCGACGCGGGCCACTTCCTCGACTCCGCGACCGAGTGGGCCTGCCTCCACATCCTGGAGTTCTTCACCCGGCGCTCCACATTCGTCGCCCGGACGCTGGTGGAGCAGACCCGCGGCCAGACGGAGCTGATCGCCAAGGTCGACGAGCTGATCACCCGTGTCCCCCGCCCGGACGCCCGGGACACGGCGTTCGAGCGCCGGTACCTGCCGTACGCGGCCGAGCAGTACAACCACATCACCATCTACGGCATCGACCTGCGCGACTCCCCCGACAGGTGGCCGCTGGAGGTCGCCTACCTGAGCCTGGAGGCGACCGGCGACGAGGAACACGCCGCCACCCTGCCCGGGGAGCGCGGCGAACCGGAACGCACCGTCCGGCTCCCCGCCGAGCACGCCCTGCGCACCCACGACCGCGTGCTGCTGCGCGGCGACGCCGGCTCCGGCAAGACGACCCTCGTGCAGTGGCTGGCGGTCACCGCCGCCCGGGACGGCGACCGGGTCCCGTACGTCCTGCCGCTGCGCACCCTCGTCCGGGCGGGCACGCTCCCGGCGCCCACGGCCTTCCTCACGGCCGTGGGCTGCCCGCTCACCCCGCCCGAGGGCTGGGCCGAGCGGGTGCTGACGGCCGGCCGGGGACTGGTCCTCGTCGACGGCCTGGACGAGATCCCGGCCGCCGAACGGCACCGCACCCGCGACTGGCTCCTCGCCCTGATCCGCGCCTACCCCGGCAACCGCTGGCTGCTCACCTCCCGCCCCAGCGCCGTACGCCCCGACTGGCTGGCCGGCGAGGGCTTCCGGGAACTGGCCCTGACCCCGATGCGCCGTGCCGACGTCACGACCTTCGTGCGCCGCTGGCACACGGCCGCGCGCGCCCCCGCGTACGAGGCCCCGCTGCTCGACTCCCTGCACACCAAGCGCGACCTGGCCCGCCTCGCCACCAACCCCCTGATGTGCGGGCTGATCTGCGCCCTGCACCGGGAGCGGCGGGGCTACCTCCCCACCGGCCGCAAGGAGTTGTACGACGCCGCCCTCACGATGCTGCTCGCCCGGCGGGACCGGGAGCGGGGCATGGAGGCCGTGGACCTGGGCGAGGAGGCCCAACTGGAGCTGCTCCAGCGGCTCGCGTACGCGCTGGTGCTGAGCGGGCGCACGGAGATGGACGTCGCCACGGCCGAGGGCATCGTGGAGCGCGCGCTGCCCTCGGTCGCCTCGGCGGCGGGACGGGGCGACGCGGCGACGGTCCTGCGGGAACTGCTCCTCCGCAGCGGCCTGCTCCGCCGTCCCGCCGAGGGCACCCTGGACTTCGTCCACCGCACCTTCCAGGACTACCTGGGCGCCCGGTACGCGGTGGAGGAGGGCCACCTGGACGTCATCGCGGGCCGCGCGTACGACCCCCACTGGGAGGACGTCATCCGCATGGCGGTGGCCCACGCCCGTCCCGGTGAGCGGGCGGTGCTGCTGCGGCGGCTGCTGGCGGAGGGCACTCCGCGGCTGACGCTGCTGGCCCTGGCGTGCCTGGAGCACGCGACCGCCCTGGATCCGATGGTGCGGGCCGAGGTGGAGGCGCGGGCGGGGGTGCTGATCCCCCCGGGCTCGAAGGAGGACGCGAAGGCCCTGGCGGAGGCGGGGCCGCTGGTGCTGGAGCTGCTGCCGGGACCGGAGGGGCTCTCGGACGCGGAGGCGCAGGGGGTGACGGTGACGGCCTCGCTGCTGGCGGCGCACGAGCCGGCCGGTGCCCTGACCGTGCTGCGCCGCTTCCGGGGCCACCCCTCGCTGGACGTACGCCGGCAGCTGGTGGGGACGTGGGGGCGGTTCGAGGCGCGGGAGTATGCCGCGGAGGTACTGGATCACCTGGACCGGACGGACTTGTTCCTGACCGTCGAGACGGCCGCCCAGCGCGCGGTGGTCGCCGGTATGCGGCCCTGGGCGCGGCTCGACTTCCGCGGAGCGCACACCATGGCCGACGTCCTGGCCTGTACGGAGCGGCCGGAGACGGTCGTGGAACTGCACCTCACGGACAACCCGGACCCGGTGGATGTCGGCGAGCTGGCCGCCTTGGGCCGCCTGCGATGCCTGGGGCTGATCAGCTGTCCGTCGGCACGGGGCCTCGGGCACCTGTCGGCGCTGTCCCTCGAAGAGCTCATGATCGTCCGGTGCCCGGATCTCTCCGGTCTCCAGGATCTGGGCTCGCTGAGCCTGCTCTCCGTCGCGCAACGGATTCCCGGCACGCGACTGACCGAGTGCCTGCCGGTCTCGGCACCGCTGAAGTTTCTCTGGCTCGGCCAGGACGCCACCGCCGCCACCGGCCTCGCGGGCCTCTCGCACTGGAGCAGCACCCTTGAGTGGCTCAGCCTGCTGCTCACGGTGCCGCTCACCGCCGCGGACTGGAGCGAGATCGCGGGGCTCCCCCTGCTGTCCAGGATCCGTCTGGACGCCTCGATGTTCCCCGACGGCCTCGGACCGACGGCGGCGCTGCCGCACGTCACCGAAGTCTGTTTCGCCTCCGTCCAGGGGGACGAGGACCTTTCCGCCCTGCCCGCCCGCCTGCCGGGCGTGCGCACCGTCGTCCTCGAGCCGGCCCCCGGCGCACGCCTCGACACCGCCCGGTACGCCGCCCTGTTCCCCGGCGCGGACGTCACCGTCGACGGGGACTGACCCGGCACACGGAAGAGGGCTGCTCCAGGACCGGAGTCCTGGAGCAGCCCTCTTCCCGGCTCACCCCCGGAGGGCTACGCCTCCTTGCTCAGGTTCGGCCCCGCGCCGCCGGCCGCCTGCTCGATCGGCGGGACGTCGGGCAGTGCCGACTTCTCCTCGCCGCGGAACGTGAAGGTCTGGGACTCGCCCTCGCCCTCCGTGTCCACGACCACGATGTGGCCCGGGCGCAGCTCGCCGAAGAGGATCTTCTCCGACAGCGAGTCCTCGACCTCGCGCTGGATCGTGCGACGCAGCGGACGCGCGCCCAGCACCGGGTCGTAGCCCTTCTTGGACAGCAGCTCCTTGGCGGACTGGGAGAGCTCGATGCCCATGTCCCGGTCCTTGAGGCGCTCGTCCACCTTGCCGATCATCAGGTCGACGATCCGCAGGATGTCGTCCTGGCTGAGCTGCGGGAAGACGACCACGTCGTCGACGCGGTTGAGGAACTCGGGCCGGAAGTGCTGCTTCAGCTCGTCCTGGACCTTGTTCTTCATGCGCTCGTAGTTGGTCTTCTTGTCACCCGCGGCGGCGAAGCCGAGGTTGAAGCCCTTGGAGATGTCCCGCGTGCCGAGGTTGGTCGTCATGATGATGACCGTGTTCTTGAAGTCCACGACCCGGCCCTGGGAGTCGGTCAGGCGACCGTCCTCCAGGATCTGCAGCAGCGAGTTGAAGATGTCCGGGTGGGCCTTCTCGACCTCGTCGAAGAGGACGACGGAGAACGGCTTGCGGCGGACCTTCTCGGTCAGCTGGCCGCCCTCTTCGTAGCCCACGTAGCCGGGGGGCGAACCGAAGAGACGCGACACCGTGTGCTTCTCGCTGAACTCCGACATGTCGAGGGAGATCAGCGCGTCCTCGTCACCGAAGAGGAACTCCGCGAGCGCCTTGGACAGCTCGGTCTTACCGACACCGGACGGACCGGCGAAGATGAACGAGCCACCCGGACGCTTCGGGTCCTTCAGACCGGCACGGGTACGGCGGATCGCCTTGGACAGCGCCTTGACGGCGTCGACCTGGCCGATGACCCGCTTGTGGAGCTCGTCCTCCATGCGCAGCAGGCGCGAGGACTCCTCCTCCGTGAGCTTGAAGACCGGGATGCCGGTGGCGGTCGCGAGGACCTCGGCGATCAGCTCGCCGTCGACCTCGGCCACGACGTCCATGTCGCCGGCCTTCCACTCCTTCTCCCGCTTGGCCTTGGCGGCGAGGAGCTGCTTCTCCTTGTCGCGCAGGGACGCGGCCTTCTCGAAGTCCTGCGAGTCGATCGCGGACTCCTTGTCGCGGCGGACGCCGGCGATCTTCTCGTCGAACTCGCGCAGGTCCGGCGGCGCGGTCATCCGGCGGATCCGCATCCGGGAGCCGGCCTCGTCGATCAGGTCGATCGCCTTGTCCGGCAGGAAGCGGTCCGAGATGTAGCGGTCGGCGAGCGTGGCCGCCTGCACCAGGGCCTCGTCCGTGATCGAGACGCGGTGGTGCGCCTCGTACCGGTCACGGAGACCCTTGAGGATCTCGATCGTGTGCGGCAGCGACGGCTCCGCGACCTGGATGGGCTGGAAGCGGCGCTCCAGGGCCGCGTCCTTCTCCAGGTGCTTGCGGTACTCGTCCAGCGTGGTCGCACCGATGGTCTGCAGCTCACCGCGGGCCAGCATCGGCTTCAGGATCGACGCGGCGTCGATGGCGCCCTCGGCGGCACCCGCACCGACCAGCGTGTGCAGCTCGTCGATGAACAGGATGATGTCGCCGCGCGTGCGGATCTCCTTGAGCACCTTCTTCAGGCGCTCCTCGAAGTCACCGCGGTAGCGGGAGCCGGCGACCAGCGCGCCGAGGTCCAGGGTGTAGAGGTGCTTGTCCTTGAGGGTCTCGGGCACCTCGCCCTTGACGATGGCCTGCGCGAGGCCCTCGACGACGGCGGTCTTGCCGACGCCGGGCTCACCGATGAGCACCGGGTTGTTCTTGGTGCGGCGGGACAGCACCTGCATGACCCGCTCGATCTCCTTCTCGCGCCCGATGACCGGGTCGAGCTTGGACTCACGAGCGGCCTGGGTGAGGTTCCGGCCGAACTGGTCGAGGACCAGGGACGTGGAAGGCGTGCCCTCCGCAGGACCGCCGGCGGTGGCGGTCTCCTTGCCCTGGTAACCGGAGAGCAGCTGGATGACCTGCTGCCGCACCCGGTTGAGATCGGCGCCCAGCTTGACCAGGACCTGGGCGGCGACGCCCTCGCCCTCACGGATCAGGCCGAGCAGGATGTGCTCCGTGCCGATGTAGTTGTGACCCAGCTGGAGGGCCTCGCGGAGCGACAGCTCCAGGACCTTCTTGGCACGGGGGGTGAAGGGGATGTGACCCGACGGGGCCTGCTGGCCCTGCCCGATGATCTCCTCCACCTGCTGGCGGACCGCCTCGAGCGAAATCCCGAGGCTCTCAAGGGCCTTGGCGGCGACACCCTCACCCTCGTGGATCAGGCCCAGGAGGATGTGCTCGGTGCCGATGTAGTTGTGGTTGAGCATCCGGGCTTCTTCCTGAGCCAGGACGACAACCCGCCGCGCGCGGTCGGTGAACCTCTCGAACATCGTTAATCGCTCCTCAGAGCGGTCAGGCAGTAAGGGGAACTTCCCCTCCCTGTCCTTCCGCAGCTTAGTCCCGCAAGCGGGGACCGCTCATTCCAACTGCCGACACCGTCGATGGCCTCCTGACCCCTGACGCCGACATCTGCCACAACCCGATGGTGCGAGACGATGTTCCCGCAGGCCAGGCACTTACCCCACTCGCCAGTACGCCGATGGCGAACGCGAGACGGCCCGGACTGCGTGTCGCCCCCTCCCACTAGGGATGTCTTACCCGCTGGGACTGACACTCCATGCCGCGTGCACCGGTTCCCTCCGCTACGGGCGAACAACCTCGCACCTCCCCGCACCCCCGCACGCCCCCATCACCGGCACTCTGAGTAATCGTTCCGGCGCCAAGCGTAACTCCAGCGTACTTTCGACTGTTGCGCTTGGCATGGTTGGCGCCCTGCCCCCGGTACCCGTCGTCCCTCCGGCCGCTCCCGGCCCTCTGGCCCCGCCCGTCCCCCCGGCTTCCGCCGTCGTGCCGCCGCCGCGCCGGTCGCTGGAGGCGGGCGGCGGGCGGTGGGAAGGGGTGCGGTCCTGGTACGAGGAGGTGCTCGGGTGGCCGACGGCGCCCGGAGTTCCGCCCCGGCTGCGCGTGGGCGTCCGCTTCGACGTCCTGGAGGTCCCGGCCGAGGCCGGTCGCGCGACGCTGGAGCGGCTCGGACCGACGGGCCCGGTGGCCGTCCGGGGCGAGCGGATGCTGCTGCTCGTGGCGGCGGGCGGCGCGGAGGAGGTGCCGGGGCTGCTGGAGTGGCTGGAGTGGGGCTCGCTGCCGCTCGATCTGACCGCGGTGGGCACGGGCGGCCTCATGGACGCGCCCCTCGCGCCCGCCACCGGGCCGGGGTCCGGCCGGGACGGCACGCGGGGGGCCGCCTGCTGGCTGCGGCCCCCGCAGCCGGGGTACGAGGTCGAGACCTCGCTGCCGACGCTGTCGGTCCTCGGGGGCACCGGAAACGCCCCGGATCTCGCACGGCTCGTCCGCACACTGGCCACCCAGTGCCACCGGGTCCGGCTCGGCGCCGGGCGCGGCCGGTGACGGTGGAGCGGGCGAGGACGCGGGCGGTGTCGCGGGCCGGGTGATCAGCCGTTGGCCTTCTCGTACGCCTCGCGGATGATCGCGGGAACACGGCCGCGGTCGTTGACCTCGTAACCGTTCTCCTTCGCCCAGGCGCGGATCGCCGCGGTGTCCTGGCTGCCACCGGAAGAGGCGCGCGCCTTGCCGCGACCGCCCGAGGCACGGCCTCCGGTACGGCGGCCACCCTTGACGTAGGCATCGAGAAGACCACGGAGCTTGTCCGCGTTGGCGGTGGTGAGGTCGATCTCGTACGTCTTGCCGTCAAGTGCGAACGTCACGGTCTCGTCTGCCTCGCCGCCGTCGAGGTCATCGACAAGAAGGACCTGAACCTTCTGTGCCACCGGATTTCCTTTCATCGATAACGTGAGGGCCGGAGGTCCGTCGGCGTCCGCCGTATCGCCGTCCCTTGTTATATGCAGTACTGCACTACGCCGGAAAGCAAACCGCTTTTGCCGGAAAAACACAAACCCCCGGCGGAGACCGGCAGCCCGCCTCCGGGCCGGAAACATGCGCGTTTCGGACATAGGGTCTGGCCCTGTCCGGCGATCACAGATGCAGAAGCATCCGACTGTTACCCAAGGTGTTCGGTTTCACTCGTTCGAGACCGAGGAACTCCGCAACGCCCTCGTCATAGGAACGCAGCAGCTCCGCGTAGACATCGGCGTCGACCGGCGTCTCCCCGATCTCCACGAAGCCGTGCTTGACGAAGAAGTCCACTTCGAAGGTCAGACAGAAAACGCGGCGAACACCGAGCCAGCGCGCGGTGTCCAGCAACTTCCCCAGCAAGTGATGTCCCACGCCGGCCCCCTTCAGGCCCGGCTTCACCGCGAGAGTGCGCACTTCCGCGAGGTCTTCCCACATCACGTGCAGGGCACCGCAGCCGACCACCTCGGCGTTGTCGTCCCGTTCCGCGACCCAGAACTCCTGGATGCTCTCGTAAAGCGTCACCATCGCTTTGTCGAGCAGGATACGGTCGCGGACGTACGCGTCGAGGAGCCGGCGTACGTCCGGGACATCCCTGGTACGGGCCCGCCGGACGGTGATGGCATTTGACATGTGGGGACGCTATCGCTCGCCGCCGTCCGGTACCGAGCCGGGGTTGGGGGCGGAGGTTTCCGGTCCCTGCGCGGAGGTTTCCGGTCCCTGCACGATGCGGATGGCGTCTCTGAGTGCCTGCCGCTGTTCCTCACTCATCATGCCGAAGAAGGCGATGAGGGCGGCTGCGGGGTTGTCACTCTGCGACCACGCGTCGTTCATCAGCGCGGCGGCGTAGGCGGCGCGGGTGGAGACCGCCTCATATCGATAGGCCCGGCCTTCCGACTCGCGGCGGACCCAGCCCTTCTGATGGAGATTGTCCAGAACGGTCATCACGGTGGTGTACGCGATGGACCGTTCCTGCTGGAGGTCTTCCAGGACTTCTCGAACGGTCACGGGGCGGTTCCACTTCCACACCCTCGTCATGACCGCGTCTTCGAGTTCTCCCAATGGGCGAGGCACGTTCCGAACGATAGTGGGAGATCTGGCCGATCGCGTGCCGGACGTGCGGTTTTGCGGGCAAACGGGCGTGGAAAGGGCGTACGGCTCCCGTGGTCGTGCGGGAGCCGTCCGCGCGGTGGGGTCAGCCTTCGGCGCGGGGGGAGTGCTGCCGGGCGCCCTCCGCCCGGGCGAGGGCGGCGTCCACGGCCGCGTCCTCCTTGGCCTTGTTGGCGCCGCCCTGGGTCTTCACGATCACCCGGATCAAGCCGATGAAGAACACGGCCATGACGGCCGGGGGCAGGAGCGCGGAGACGTAGTCCATGGACCCAGGGTAGCCAGGGGGAGTCAGCCGGCCACGAGGTGGTGCCGCGAGCCGGGGGCGGGCGGGGCCGGCTTGCGGCGGGGGAAGACCTCGCCGGGGGTCGGGACGGGGCGTTTCGGGGTGGCCGGGGCCGGGGCCGGTCGGGGGGCCGGCTTCTGGGCGGGCTTCTGGGCGGGCTTGCCGGGCTGCTGGCCGCCGGGGAGGGCGTGCAGGTGGGTGCGGGCGGCGGGGAGCCTGACGGTGGGGGCGCCGGGGGGCGCCGGGGGTGCGCAGCGGGCCAGCAGCGCGGCCGCGGTGGGGTTGCCGCGCAGGGCACCGAGGGCGGCCAGATCGTCCGCGTGGGGGCGGTGGCCGGCGCCCAGGGCCTCGTCCAGCAGTGCGAGGTAGCCGGTGGCGGTGCCGGGGAGTGCGGCGCGGTACCGGGCGAGGTCGGCCACCAGGAAGGCACGTAGCCGGGCGCTCTCCCGCATCGCCTCGTCGAGCGACTCTGCGAGGCGGAGGCAGTCCTGGGCCTCCTCCGCCGAGACGGGACTGGGGTTCAGGGCACGGGCGAGAGCGCGCCGGAGCACACACAGCTCCTGAGCACCGAACGCCATGCCGCCGCGGGTTCCGTAGGGCGTGGGCATGTGGTGACGATACGCGCTAATCAGACAAACTCGGCATAGGGGACGGGTGTGGCGCGGCGGGATGCCCACCGCGCCACACCCCGGGCGCCCCTACAGACGGGACACGTTCCGTTCGTAGACCAGCCGGAGGCCGATCAGGGTCAGCCAGGGCTCGTGCTCGTCGATGACCGAGGCCTCGCCCAGCACCATCGGCGCGAGTCCGCCCGTCGCGATGACCGTGACGTCCTCGGGGTCGTCGGCCAGCTCGCGGGCCATGCGGCTGACGACGCCGTCCACCTGTCCCGCGAAGCCGTAGACGATGCCCGACTGCATCGCCTCCACCGTGTTCTTGCCGATCACACTGCGCGGGCGGGCCACCTCGATCTTGCGGAGCTGCGCGCCCTTCACGCCGAGTGCCTCGACCGAGATCTCGATGCCGGGGGCGATGACCCCGCCGACGTACTCCCCGCGCGCGCTGACCGCGTCGAACGTCGTCGCCGTGCCGAAGTCCACGACGACCGCCGGGCCGCCGTACAGCTCGACGGCCGCGACGGCGTTGATGATGCGGTCGGCGCCGACCTCCTTGGGGTGGTCGGTGAGGATGGGGACGCCGGTCTTGACGCCCGGTTCGACCAGGACGGCGGGGACGTCGCCGTAGTAGCGGCGGGTGACCTCGCGCAGTTCGTGCAGGACCGAGGGGACCGTCGCGCAGATGGCGATGCCGTCGATGCCGTCGCCCAGCTCGTCGCCGAGGAGCGGGTGCATGCCCATCAGGCCCTGGAGGAGGACCGCCAGCTCGTCGGCCGTGCGGCGCGAGTCCGTGGAGATGCGCCAGTGCTCGACGATGTCCTCGCCGTCGAAGAGGCCCAGGACGGTGTGCGTGTTGCCTACGTCGATCGTCAGCAGCATGGCCCTACTCCGCCGCTCGCAGGTCCAGGCCGATGTCCAGGATCGGGGAGCTGTGCGTGAGGGCGCCCACGGCCAGGTAGTCGACGCCGGTGTCGGCGTACGCCTTGGCGTTGGTCAGCGTCAGGCGGCCCGAGGCCTCCAGGGCCGCCCGGCCGGCCACCAGGGCGACCGCCTCCTCGCACTCGGACGGGGTGAAGTTGTCCAGCAGGATCAGGTCGGCGCCCGCGTCCAGCACCTCGCGGAGCTGGTGCAGGGTGTCGACCTCGACCTCGATGGGGACCTCGGGGAAGCGGTCGCGGACGGCCTGGAACGCCTGCGCGACGCCGCCGGCGGCCACCACGTGGTTGTCCTTGACCAGGGCCGCGTCCGACAGGGACATGCGGTGGTTGACGCCGCCGCCGCAGCGGACGGCGAACTTCTCGAGGCCGCGCAGGCCGGGCGTCGTCTTGCGGGTGTCGCGGACCTTGGCCTTCGTGCCGTCCAGAGCGTCCGCCCACGCACGCGTGGCCGTCGCGATGCCCGACATGCGGCACAGGAGGTTCAGCGCGCTGCGTTCGGCGGTGAGGATGTCGCGGGTGCGGGTGGTGACGGAGAGGAGCTTCTGACCGGGCTCCACGCGGTCGCCGTCCTCGACGTGGCGTTCCACCTCGAACTCGTCCGTGCAGACGACCGAGAGGACCGCCTCGGCGACCCTGAGGCCCGCCACCGTGCCCGCCTCCCGCGCGGTGAGGTCGCCGGTGGCCACGGCCTCCTCGGGGATGGTCGCGACCGTCGTCACGTCCACGCCGCCCGCCAGGTCCTCCTGGACGGCGAGGTTCGCGATGTCCTCGACCTCCACCGGGTCCAGTCCGGAGTCCAGCAGGAGCGCGGCGAGAGCGGGGTCGAGGCCGCACTCCAGGTACGCGTCTTCGTCGGTTTCCGCGCCGCAGGCGCAGCCGTCGCCGCAGCCTCCGGAGGAGGCGAGGGGAAGGTCGGGGGTGTTCACTGCTCTCACTGCTCCTGGGGACGCTGCGTCGGCCGGCGGCCGTGGACGGTCGGGGGGAATTCTGGCGTGTCCGTGGTGTGCACGGCGAGGGTGCGGTCCGGGTTCAGGCGTACGACGATGTGGCGGGCCCAGGCGGTGTCGTCGCGGTCCGGGTGGTCCTCGCGCCAGTGGCAGCCGCGCGTCTCCTCGCGCCGGGCCGCGGCGGCCACCAGGACGCGGGCCACGCACATGAGGTTGGTGGCCTCCCAGGTGTCGACGCCGGGCTCGGACGTCTTGCCGTGGTCCCGCAGGGCCTCGCGGGCCTCGGTGTGGAGGTGGTCCAGGCGGTCGGCGGCCCGGGCGAGGGAGTCCGCCGAGCGCAGGACGCCCGCGCCCTCGGTCATGATCCGCTGGATGGCGAGGCGGGACTCCGGGGGGAGCAGGGGGTGCGCCGGGTGCGCGGGGTGCGGGAGCGGGGCGGGCACGCGCGCGTGGAGAACGTCGTCCGCGTGGCTCGCCGCGATGTCGGCCGCGATGCGCTCGGCGTAGACCAGCCCTTCGAGGAGGGAGTTGGAGGCGAGCCGGTTGGCGCCGTGCACGCCGGTGCAGGCGACCTCGCCGCACGCGTAGAGGCCGGGGACCGTGGTGCGGCCCGCGGCGTCGGTGCGGACGCCGCCGGAGGCGTAGTGGGCGGCCGGGGCGACCGGGATCGGCTCGGTGACCGGGTCGGTGCCGTGCGACCGGCAGGCGGCGAGGATCGTGGGGAAGCGGCTCTCCCACATCTCCGCCCCGAAGTGCCGGGCGTCCAGGTACATGTGCTCGGCGTCGCCCTCCAGCATGCGGCGCAGGATGCCCTTGGCGACGATGTCCCGGGGGGCGAGTTCCGCGAGTTCGTGCTGCCCCTCCATGAAGCGCACGCCGTCCGCGTCCACCAGGTGGGCGCCCTCACCGCGTACCGCCTCCGAGACGAGGGGCTGCTGGCCCTCCGCGTCCGGGCCGAGGAAGAGGACCGTGGGGTGGAACTGGACGAATTCGAGGTCGCTCACCTCGGCGCCCGCGCGCAGGGCGAGCGCGACGCCGTCGCCGGTCGAGACGGACGGGTTGGTCGTCGCCGAGAAGACCTGCCCCATGCCGCCGGTCGCCAGGACCACCGCGGGGGCCTGCACGGCCCCCACGCCGTCGTGCTGGCCCTCGCCCATCACGTGCAGGGTGACGCCCGCGGTGCGGCCCTCGGTGTCCGTGAGGAGGTCGAGCACCAGGGCGTTCTCGACGGTGCGCAGTCCACGCGCGCGTACCGCCTCGACCAGGGCGCGGGAGATCTCCGCACCAGTGGCGTCGCCGCCGGCGTGCGCGATGCGGCGGCGGTGGTGGCCGCCCTCGCGGGTGAGTGCCAGACCGCCCTCGGTGGACTCGTCGAAGTGCGCGCCGGTCTCGATGAGGCGGCGTACGGCGTCGGGGCCCTCGGTGACCAGGATGCGGACCGCCTCCGGGTCGCACAGGCCCGCCCCTGCGACCAGGGTGTCGTCCAGGTGCTGCTCGGGGGTGTCGCCCTCGCCGAGGGCCGCGGCGATGCCGCCCTGGGCCCAGCGGGTGGAGCCGTCGTCGAGGCGGGCCTTGGTGACCACCACCGTGCGCAGTCCGGCCGCCTCGCAGCGCAGGGCCGCGGTGAGGCCCGCCACGCCGGAGCCGACGACCACCACGTCCGCGTCGAGGGCCCAGCCGGGCGCGGGGGCGTGCAGACGTATGCCTGTGCTGGTCACGAGGCGGCTCCGAAGGTGAGGGGGACGTTGTCGATCAGCCGGGTCGCGCCGACCCGGGCGGCGACGGCGAGGATCGCCTCGCCGGTGTGGTCGTCGTCGATCTCGGTGAAGTCGGCGGGGTCGACGAGGGCGAGGTAGTCCAGCTCCAGCGGCGGGGTGGCGCGGGCGGCGTCGTCCAGGATCAGGCGGGCGGCGGCCCGGACGGCCGTGGCGCTGCGGGGGGCGGACGTGGCGACGGCGTGGGCGTCGGCCGCCGCGCGGGACTCGCCCAGGGCGCTGAGGGCCTCGGCGCGGGCCCGGGTGGCCGGGACCTCGCGGGCACGCGCGCACAGCGCCTCCTGGGCGGCGTGCCGGTCCAGGCCCGCGAAGAGCGCCTGGGAGAGCGCGAGGGCCGTGCGGCGCTCCGGGGCGGAGAGGTAGCGGTTGCGGCTGGACAGGGCCAGGCCGTCGTCCTCGCGCACCGTGGGGACGCCGATGATCTCCACGCCGAAGTTCAGGTCGCGGACCATGCGGCGGATGAGCGCGAGCTGCTGGGCGTCCTTCTGGCCGTACAGGGCGAGGTCCGGGCGGGTGAGGTGGAGCAGCTTGGCGACGACGGTGAGCATGCCGTCGAAGTGGCCGGGGCGGGAGGCGCCCTCCAGGCGTTCGCCCATCGGGCCGGCGGTGACGCGCACCTGGGGTTCGCCGCCGGGGTAGACCTCGTCGGCCGAGGGGGCGAAGACGGCGTCCGCGCCCGCCCGCGCGGCGATCTCCAGGTCGGCGTCCAGGGTGCGCGGGTAGCGGTCCAGGTCCTCGCCGGCGCCGAACTGGAGCGGGTTGACGAAGACCGTGGCGACGACCTCGCCGTCCGGGCCGGCCAGATCGCGCGCCGTGCGGATCAGGGTGGCGTGGCCCTCGTGCAGGGCGCCCATGGTCATCACGACGGCCCGGCGGCCGCGCCGCACACGCGCGTGGAGTTCGCCGGCGGTGCGCAGCAGGACGGGCGGGGTGGTGGTCATCGGGCGTCTCCCTCGGGGCCGGTGGGGCCGCTGGGCCCCTCGTCGGGGTCGCTGGGTCCGTCGGGGCGGTCGGGGCCGGTGGGTCTCTCGTCGGGGCCGGTGGGTCCGTCGGGGCTGCCGGGCCCGGTGGGTCCGTCGGGGCTGCCGGGCCCGGTGGGTCCGTCGGGGCTGCCGGGCCCGGTGGGTCGCTGGGGGCCCGCGGATTCTCCTCGGCCGTCGGAGCCTGCGGGCCCCTCACGGCCGTCGGAGCCGACGGGTCCCCCGGAGCGGTCAGGGCCGGTCGGTCCCGCGGGGCCGGTGGGGCCCGGCCTTGCTTCGGCGAGTACCCCGAGCAGGTCCTCGGCCAGTTCGGCCTTCAGCAGTCCGTGGGCCAGCGCGCGGTCGGCCGTCGCGCGGGCCATCGCCAGGTAGCCGGCCACGGCCTGCGGCGCGTGCTCGCGCAGCTCCACGATGTGCGCGGCGACCGTGCCCGCGTCGCCGCGCGCGACGGGGCCGGTGAGGGCCGCGTCGCCGGAGCGCAGGGCGTTGTCGAGGGAGGCGCCCAGCAGGGGGCCGAGCATCCGGTCGGGGGCCGCCACGCCGGCCGCGCGCAGCAGCTCCATGGACTGGGCGACCAGGGTGACCAGGTGGTTGGCGCCCAGGGCGAGCGCCGCGTGGTAGAGCGGGCGCCGGTCCTCGGCGATCCACTCCGGCTCGCCGCCCATCTCGATGACCAGGGCCTCGGCGGCCAGCCGCAGCTCCTCGGGAGCGGTGACGCCGAAGGAGCAGCCGGCCAGCCGCTGGACGTCCACGGGAGTGCCGGTGAAGGTCATCGCCGGGTGCAGGGCGAGCGGCAGGGCGCCGGCCCGCAGCGCGGGGTCCAGGACCCTCGCGCCGTACCGTCCGGAGGTGTGCACCAGCAGCTGGCCCGGCCGCACCGCGCCGGTCTCGGCGAGGCCGGTCACCAGGCCGGGCAGGGCGTCGTCGGGGACGGTCAGCAGGACCAGTTCGGCGCGCTGCAGGACCTCGGCGGGCGCCATGAGGGGCACGTCGGGCAGGAGTGCGGCGGCGCGCCGCCTGGAGGCGTCGGAGACCCCGGAGACGGCCACCGGGCGGTGCCCGGCGAGCTGGAGGGACGCGGCCAGCGCGGGGCCCACGCGTCCGGCGCCGACAACGCCTACGGTGAGCCGCGCGGGGCGGTCCCTGGGATCTGGCTGGGGGGTTGTGTTCACGCGAGGACGGCCTTCCCGTTCCAGTCCGCTCGGGGTACCGGACGATTTCTCGTCATGTTAACGCGATTGGTTCGGGGGACGTTCGGTTGTCCACAGGCTGTGGGTTTCCGGCCCGTACCCGGCATGATCCCGTCATGACTGACACCGTGGAGGAAAGTGGCGGACCGGCCGGGCAGGAGGCGCCCCCGGCGGAGCGGAACCGGCGGACGCGGGAGCGGCGGGTCGCCGTCCAGCGGGCCGCCCGCCGGGTGCTGGACCGCCCCGGCCACCTGCGGACCGTCCGCGAACGGCTGGCGCTGCTCGACGACGTCCAGGACCTCTACGACCTGGACGAGCCGGTGGACATGTACGGCAACGGCGTCGTCGAGGCCCTGGAGGAGCGGACCGCCCTGCTGCTCGGCCTCGAGGCCGCCGCCTTCTTCCCGACGGGCACGATGGCCCAGCAGGTGGCCCTGCGCTGCTGGGCCGGCCGCACCGGCGACCCGACGGTCGCCCTGCACGGCCTGAGCCATCCCGAGGTGCACGAGCGGAACGCGTTCAGCCGGGTCAGCGGGTTGCGGCCGGTGCGGGTGACCAGTGAGCCCCGGCTGCCGACCGCGGCGGAGGTGCGCGACTTCGAGGAGCCCTTCGGGGCACTGATGCTGGAGCTGCCCCTGAGGGACGCCGGTTACGTGCTGCCCGCCTGGGAGGAGCTGACCGAGGTCGTCGCCGCGGCGCGGGAGCGGGACGCGGTGGTCCACTTCGACGGCGCCCGGCTGTGGGAGACCACCGTGCACTTCGGCCGGCCCCTGGCGGAGATCGCGGGCCTCGCGGACAGCGTCTACGTGTCGTTCTACAAGTCGCTCGGCGGCTTCGGCGGCGCCGCGCTCGCCGGTCCGCGCACGCTGGTGGAGGAGGCGCGCGCGTGGCGGCACCGCTACGGCGGCGCCCTGTTCCAGCAGTTCCCCACCGCCCTGTCGGCGCTGGCGGGACTGGAGCGGACACTGCCGCGACTGCCCGAACAGGTCGCGCACGCACGCGTGGTGGCCGCCGCGCTGCACGAGGGGTTCGCGGCGGCAGGCGTCCCGTGGGCACGCGTGCAGCCCGAGGTGCCGCACACCCACCAGTTCCGGGTCTGGCTGCCGTACGACGCCGAGGTCCTGGGCGAGGCCGCGCTCCGGCAGGGCGAGGAGACCGGCGTCCTGCTGTTCGCCGGGCCCTGGGACCCCGCCGGGCCCGGGATCGCCGTCGCGGAGGTCGGCGTGGGGACGGCGGGCCTGGAGTGGACGCCCGACGACGTGCGGGCGGCGGTCGCGGACTTCGTGGCCGGGCTGGCGGACTGAGCGGCGGACCACGTCGGCCCGGGACACCCGGCGCCACCGCCCGCGCGGGGCACGTCTAGAACGGCCGCTCACCTCGCGGCCGGACCTCGCGGCCGGACCGCGCGACCGGGCGGCGGCCGGCTCAGCCCAGGGCGCGTGGCCGCCGGGACCACCACCCGCGCAGTGCGCGCCGCAGGCGGCCGTGGGCGGGGCGGCCGGCGAGTACGGCCCGGAACCGGCGGCGTTCGCGCCACTCGCGCACGACCTGCCGGTCGTGGGTGCCGGGCGGGGGCGGGGCGGGCTCGCCGAGCTGCCGGGCACGGTAGGTGTCGAGGAGGTACTGCTGCGTGATGCTCATGGCGGATCGCCTTCTCCCGGAGACGGGTCGGAGACAGCGGTGAGGAGGGGCTCCGCGGAGGGGGCTCCGCGGCTGCCCCGGTGACCCCACCCTGCTCCGGTCCCGGCCCGCGGTCGCGCCGATTGACGGGCGCGGTCAATCGGCGGCGGCGTTGTCGGTGGCGGCGTGCACCATGGGGGCATGAGCGTGCGCATCGACATCGCGGGGCTGCGGCCGGAGAGGGTCGCCGTCGTGCCCTCTCCCCTGGCCGAGCTGGGCATGGCGCTGCACGCGCTGTCCGAGCCGGGGCACCACCCCGGTCTGCAGGGCTGGGCCACGGGCGTGACCGCCCGGCTCGACTCGCATCTGGCCGACCGGATGTGCGAGGCGGACTTCCTGTGGCGGACCACCTTCTCGGACCTGTTCATGCCGTTCGCCGGGGTGCCGGGCCGCAGCACGCTGCCCGGCGCCACCCTCGCCGAGGACCTCGACCTGCTGGACAAGCTGTCCGACGAGCAGTTCGTGGACGCGGCCCTGGAGTTCACCTGCGCGCTGCCGTACAGCACGGACGGGGTCTCCGCGCTCGCCAGCGCCCAGGTGCGCCGGCGCGCCCTGGACCTCGCCGCCGCGCGCGGCCCGCAGCAGCTGCGCTTCAGCGAGCGGCTGCTGGTCGACCCGCCCCGGATCCGGGGCTGGCTGCGGCAGTTCGCGCACGACTGCGACGAGGCGTTCTTCGCGGAGGCCTGGTCCCGGCTGCGCCACCAGCTCGCGGCGGACGCCCGGCTCAAGACGGACCTGCTGCGCCGCAAGGGCCTCGCCGAGGCGCTGGCCGCCGTCTCCACGGCGGTGACGCTGGACGAGGGCGCCGCGCGGATCACGGTCGACAAGCTGGGCGACGGCCGCTCCGCGACGGCGGACGGCGGCCTGCTGCTCGTCCCGACCAGCCTGGGCTGGCCGCATCTCATGGTCCTGCACCGGCACGGCTGGCAGCCGGTGCTGCACTACCCGGTCGGCTCCCCGGAGATGGCCTCGCCGCCCTCGGTCGAGCAGCTCACGCTGCGGATGACCGCGCTGTCCCACCCCGTGCGCATGCGGATCTGCCGGTATCTGGCCCGCAGCGAGTACACCACCGGCGAGCTGGCGCAGGTGCACGGCATGACGGCCCCCGAGATATCCCGGCACCTGGGCGTGCTGAAGAAGGCGGGGCTGATCACCACCCGCCGCCGCGGCCGGTACGTGCTGCACCAGCTGGACGTGACGGTGGTGGCCCGGCTGGGCAGCGACTTCCTGGAGGGGATACTCCGGTAGCCCGGCGCCGGGCGGTGCGTGCGGCCGGTCGGCGGGCAGTTCGTGCGGCCGGTCAGCGGGCGTACGTGCGGCCGGTTCAGTCGGCCCGGATGTGCCGGATTCCGACGCCCGCCTGCCTGATCCGGGTGCGCAGCGCGCCCTCGTTGTTGGGCCTCAGGGTGAGTCCCGCCAGCACGGCGATCCGGTCGGCGGTCTTCGGGACAGTCGTGTGGTCCGTCCACAGGTGCTCGGCGAACTCCGGCTCGGCCAGCCGCTCCAGGCAGTGGTCGAGCCGGCCCTCGGCCCAGGTGTCGCGACGCGGCCCGGGACGCTTCCCACGGGCGTACCCGGCGTACCTGACGTACCCGATCAGGTGGCCGAGGCCGCGCTCGCGCAGCCGCCGCAGCACCGTCTCGCGCTCGGCGAGGAGGGTGAAGTGGCGTACGTCGTGGC
This sequence comes from Streptomyces sp. NPDC058985, assembly GCF_042740985.1. Taxonomy (NCBI): domain Bacteria; kingdom Bacillati; phylum Actinomycetota; class Actinomycetes; order Kitasatosporales; family Streptomycetaceae; genus Streptomyces; species Streptomyces sp. NPDC058985. Next base: position 58,197 of record NZ_JBHYJX010000015.1, read on the forward strand.
CCAGTTCGCCAAGGCGGCCCACGGTCTCGGCGAAGTACCCGGAGTCGGTGACCGTCATCGGCGCGATCACCACCCCGTCGTGCTTGGTGAGCGCCAGGTCGAGGACCTCGACCACGCCCTGCCGCCAGGAGGACAAGTCCTGGAAGTCTCCGCGCAGTTCGGGCGGCAGCGTGCGGCGCAGCCCGAAGCCCACGTGCTCGGGGTCGCAGACGACGCTGCCCGGCAGCCGCCGCCGTATCTCGAAGGCAGTCTGTGTCTTGCCGCCCCCGAAAGGGCCGTTGATCCACAGGAGCATGCGCAGACCCTACCGACGCGGGCGCACCGGCGGAGCCCCGTGAGCCGGTCCCCCTTTGCGGTTCAGCCCTGTCCCCCGCCGGCCCGCACCAGCCCGGTCTCGTAGGCGAGCACCACGACCTGCACCCGGTCGCGCAGGTTCAGCTTGGTCAGGATGCGGCCCACGTGCGTCTTCACGGTCGCCTCCGACAGCACGAGCCGCGCCGCGATCTCCCCGTTGGACATGCCCTGCGCGACCAGCACCATGACCTCGCGCTCCCGGTCGGTGAGCCGCTGGAGCTCCTTGTGCCGGGGCTCCTGACCGGTGGTGGGCAGCATGGGCGCGAACCGGTCGAGGAGCCGGCGGGTGGTGGAGGGGGCGACGACCGCGTCGCCGCTGTGCACGGAGCGGATGGCGGCGAGCAGTTCGCCGGGCGGCACGTCCTTGAGCATGAAGCCGGAGGCACCCGCCTTCAGCGCCGAGAAGGCGTACTCGTCGAGGTCGAAGGTGGTCAGGATCAGCACCTTGGGCGCGTCGGGGTCCACGCAGATCCGTGCGGTGGTCTCCACGCCGTCGAGCTTGGGCATCCGGACGTCCATGAGGACGACGTCCACGGCGGTCGAGCGCAGCACCTGGAGGGCCTCGACGCCGTCGCCCGCCTCCGCGACGACCTCCATGTCCGGCTGGGCCGCCAGCACCATCCGGAACCCGGTGCGCAGCAGCACCTGGTCGTCGACGAGCATTACGCGGATCGCCATCGGGGCCTCTTCCTTACAGGTGTCAACGCGGTACGTGCGTGCGGGGGCGGTCGTCAGTGTGCGGGTTTCAGGGGCAGCAGCGCGCTGATGCGGAATCCTCCGCCCGGTCGCGGTCCCGCGTCCAGGGTCCCGCCGACCATGCCGATCCGCTCGCGCATGCCGATCAGACCGTGGCCCTGGCCGTCGAAGCCGCCCTCCTCGTACAGCTCGTGCGGGGCGCCCTTGCCGTCGTCCTCGATGAGCAGCCCGAGTCCGTCGTCGAAGTAGACCAGGCGCACGCTCGCGCCCGCGTTGGGCCCGCCGTGCTTGCGGGTGTTGGTCAGCGCCTCCTGCACGATGCGGTACGCGGTCAGCTCGACGCCGCTGGGCAGCTGCCGCGGGGTGCCCTCGACCTTGAAGTCGACCGGCAGCCCGGAGGTCCGGCAGTGCTCGACGAGGTCCTCGATCTGCTGGACGTCGGGCTGCGGGACGTACTCGCCGGCCTCCTGGTGCTCGCCGGTGCGCAGCACGCCGAGCAGGCGGCGCATCTCGGCCAGCGCCTGGCGGCCGGTGGAGGAGATGGTCTCCAGGGCCTTCTTCGCCTGGTCGGGGGCCGCGTCCAGGACGTAGGCGGCGCCGTCGGCCTGGACGACCATGACGGACACGTTGTGCGCGACGACGTCGTGCAGCTCGCGGGCGATCCGGGCGCGTTCGGCGGCGACGGCGACCTTGGCCTGTGCCTCGCGCTCCTTCTCCAGCCGGGCGGCCCGCTCCTCCAGCTGCGCGAAGTAGGCGCGGCGGGTGCGGATGGAGTCGCCGAGCACCCAGGCGAGCGCGAAGGGCACCGCCTGGAAGACCGTTATGGCGATGTTGCTCCCTATCCCCAGCTCGTCGTCGGCCCAGCGCAGCTGGGCGAAGGGCGCGGCGCACAGCCCCACGGCGAGAGCGGTGCGGGAGGCCCAGCGGGCGCCGGTCGCGGCGACCGTGTAGACGATCACCAGGAAGGCGAAGTCCGACGGCATCGTGGAGACGTCCAGCGCCAGCTGCCCCACCCCGATGGCGACGGCGAGCAGCAGCATCCGCTCCGGCATCCGCTGGCGCAGCGCGATCACGACGCTCAGCAGGACGGCGAACGGGATGATCAGCGCCAGGAGACGGGTGCCCCTGTCCGACGTCCCCGGACCCGACACGGACACCAGGGTGATCCCGAGCAGGACGAGGGCCCAGAAGGAGTCGACCCCGGTGGGGTGTCGGCGGAGGAAGTCGTAGAGGCGCTGCACGTAACCCAGCGTAGGGAAGCGGAATAGGTGCAGGGGTCAACCGGAGGGCCGATCCGTATCCGCCGCGCATACTCCGCAAGGTGGAGGCCCCGCTCCTCTGTGCCCCTAGCCTGGGCCTGTGACAGCAGGGACGACAGGGGCCGAAGGGATTCCAGAGGCGCACGGCGAGTGGCGTGGCTGGAGGGAGGCCACACAGGAGGCCCTGTACGGGCCCGTGGGGTTCTACCGGGCCGGTCCGGAGGGTCCGGCCGCGCACTTCCGCACGTCCGTCCACGCCTCGCCGCTCTTCGCCGCGGCGGTGGCGCGGCTGCTGTGCCGGGTCGACGAGGCCCTGGGCCGGCCCGCCCCGCTGGCCTTCGTGGACATGGCGGCCGGACGGGGCGAGCTGGTCACCGGCGTGCTGGCCGCGCTGCCCGCCGCCGTGGCGGCCCGCACGCGCGCGTACGCCGTCGAGGTCGCCGGGCGTCCCGAGGGTCTCGACCACCGGATCGAGTGGCGCGCCGAGCCGCCGCGCGGCGTCACCGGGCTGCTGTTCGCCAACGAGTGGCTGGACAACGTGCCGGTGGAGGTGGCGGAGGTGGACGCCGCGGGCGTGGCGCGGCGGGTGCTGGTCCGCGGCGACGGGACGGAGCGGCTCGGCGAGCCGGTGGCCGGGGCGGAGGCCGCGTGGCTGGCGCGGTGGTGGCCGCTGCCCGGTGAGGAGGGGCTGCGGGCCGAGATCGGGCTGCCCCGGGACACCGCCTGGGCGGCGGCCGTGGCGTCGCTGGACGCGGGGCTCGCGGTGGCCGCGGACTACGCGCACACCGTGGACTCCCGGCCGCCGTTCGGGACGCTCACCGGCTTCCGGGCGGGGCGGGAGACGCGGCCGGTGCCGGACGGGTCGTGCGACATCACCGCGCATGTGGCGCTGGACGCGTGTGCGTCGGCCCACGCCGCGAGGTGCGCTCCGGACCGCACGCCCCCGGATGCCCTCGTACGCCCCCAGCGCGAGGCCCTGCGCGCCCTCGGGGTCACGGGCGTACGCCCCCCGCTCGCGCTGGCCTCCACCGACCCGGCGGCGTACGTGCGCGCCCTGACGCGCGCCTCGCAGGCGGCCGAACTGCTCGCGCCGGGCGGTCTCGGTGACTTCGGGTGGCTGCTCCAGCCGGTGGGCGGGGTGGACGCCGCCGCGCTACTTGTCGATGTCGCCGACGACGAAGAAGAGTGACCCGAGGATCGCCACCATGTCCGCGACCAGCGTGCCGGGCAGCAGCTCGGTCAGCGCCTGGATGTTGTTGAACGAGGCCGAGCGCAGCTTCAGCCGGTACGGCGTCTTCTCGCCCTTGCTGACGAGGTAGTAGCCGTTGATGCCGAGCGGGTTCTCGGTCCAGGCGTACGTGTGGCCCTCGGGGGCCTTCAGCACCTTGGGGAGCCGCTGGTTGACCGGCCCGGGCGCCAGCTCGGCCAGGCGGTCCAGGCAGGCGTCGGCGAGGTCGAGGGCGTTGTGCGTCTGCTCCAGGAGGACCTCGAAGCGGGCGAGGCAGTCCCCCTCGGTGCGGGTGACGGCCTTCAGGGTGTCCTGGAGTTCGCCGTAGGCGAGGTACGGCTCGTCGCGCCGCAGGTCGAAGTCGACGCCGGAGGCGCGCGCGATCGGCCCGCTGACGCCGTAGGCGTGCACGGCCTCGGGCGTCAGGACGCCCACCCCGCGCGTGCGCCCGCGGAAGATCTCGTTGCCCAGCACCAGGTCGTCGAAGACGTCCATGCGCGAGCGCACGGCGGCGACGGCGGCACGCGCGCGCGTGGTCCAGCCCGCCGGGAGGTCCTCCTTGAGGCCGCCGACGCGGTTGAACATGTAGTGCATGCGCCCGCCGGAGACCTCCTCCATGACGTTCTGGAGGACCTCCCGCTCCCGGAAGGCGTAGAAGACCGGGGTGATCCCGCCCAGCTCCAAGGGGTACGACCCCAGGAACATCAGGTGGTTGAGCACCCGGTTCAACTCCGCGAGCAGCGTCCGCGTCCACACCGCGCGCGTGGGGACCTCCATGCCGAGCATCCGCTCGACGGCGAGGACGACGCCCAGTTCGTTGGAGAACGCCGACAGCCAGTCGTGGCGGTTGGCGAGCACGATGATCTGCCGGTAGTCGCGGGCCTCGAAGAGCTTCTCCGCGCCGCGGTGCATGTAGCCGATCACGGGCTCGGCGCTGGTGATGCGCTCGCCGTCCAGGACGAGCCTGAGCCGCAGCACTCCGTGCGTGGAGGGATGCTGGGGCCCGATGTTGAGCACCATGTCGGTGCTCTCCGCGGCGCCGCCGATCCCGACCATGGTCTCCGTCGTAGGAGTCATGAACACAGTCTCCCCTACGTACGCTGGCCTCATGGAGACGGGGAGCCCTGACGACGCGGGCACGGCGGGGGCGACGGACGCGGCGGTTCCGGCGCGGGACGAGCCGGTGTGGACCGGCCTGCCGCCAGGACTGCTGCGCATGAGGCGGCTGTTGCTGGTGGTGTGGCTGGGGCTGCTGACCCTCGCCGCGGGGCTGCTGCCCGGCCTGTTCCTCGGCGCCCCGTGGGCGGCCCTCGCGCTGCCGCCGCTGGCCCTGCTGGCCTGGGGCTGGGTGATGCTGGAGCGCAACTGGCGCTCCTGGCGGTACGCCGAGCGCGCCGACGACCTGCTGATCAGCCGGGGCGTGCTGTGGCGGGAGGAGACCGTGGTGCCCTACGGCCGGATGCAGCTGGTGGAGGTCACCTCCGGGCCGGTCGAGCGGCACTTCGGCCTGGCCAGCGTGCAACTGCACACGGCCGCCGCGGCGACCGACGCGACCATCCCCGGCCTCGACCCGGCCGAGGCGGAACGCCTGCGCGACCGCCTCACCGAGCTGGGCGAGGCCCGATCGGCGGGGCTGTGACCACGCCCGGGGCCGGCGGCTCCACCCAGGCCGCCGAGCACGGCCCGCCCCCGGGAGCGGACGGCGTCACCGAGCGCCGCCTGCACCCCGTCACGCCGCTGCGCCGCGCGTGGGCACCGGTCGCCGTGCTCGTCGGCTGGGCGGTGCACGACCCCGACCAGGCGCAGCGCCAGCTGACCCGGCTGACCACGACCCACATCCTCGTCGGCCTCGCCGTACTGATCCCGGCCGCCGGCCTCTACGGCTTCCTGACCTGGTGGTTCACCCACTACGCGGTGACCGGCACGGAGCTGCGCATCCGCACCGGGCTGCTGTTCCGCCGTACCGCGCACATCCGCCTCGAACGCATCCAGGCCATCGACGTCACCCAGCCGCTGCTGGCCCGGGTCGTGGGGGTCGCCAAGCTCAAACTCGACGTCATAGGGACCGGCAAGAAGGACGAACTGGCCTTCCTGGGCGCCGGTGACGCCCGGGCGCTGCGGGCCGAGTTGCTCGCCCGCGCGGCGGGCTTCGCCCCCGAGACCGCGCACGAGGTCGGTGAGGCCCCCGCCCGGCAGCTGCTGCGCGTGCCGCCCGGTGTGCTGGCCGTCTCGCTGCTGCTGACCGGCGCGACCTGGGGCACGCTGCTCGCCGCCGCGGTCGTACCGACGCTGCTCTGGCTGGCCACCCACAACCTGTGGACGGTGCTGGCGACCGCCATCCCCCTCGTGGGTGCCGCGGGCGCGAGCAGCGCGGGCCGGTTCGTCGGGGAGTACGACTGGACCGTGGCCGAGTCCCAGGACGGGCTCCGCATCGACCACGGCCTGCTGGACCGGGCCCACGAGACGGTGCCGCCGGGCCGGGTGCAGACCGTGCGGATCGTGGAGCCGCTGCTGTGGCGGCGGCGCGGCTGGGTGCGGGTGGAGCTGGACGTGGCCGGCTCGTCGAACTCCGTGCTGCTGCCGGTCGCCCCGCGCGAGATCGCCGAGTCCGTCGTCGCGCGGGTGCTGCCGGGGGTGACCGTGCCGGCGGCGCGGGACCTGTCGCGTCCGCCGCGGCGCGCGGCGCGGTGCAGGCCGCTGTGGTGGCGCGGCTACGGCCTCGCCGTCACCGACGCGGTCTTCGCGGCCCGGTACGGACTGCTGCGGCGCAGCCTGGCGCTGGTGCCGCACGCCAAGGTGCAGAGCGTCCGCCTGACCCAGGGACCCTGGCAGCGGGCGCTGCGGCTGGCGGACGTACGGGTGGACACGGGGGCGAACAAGACCGTGACCGCGCGGCTGCGGGACGCCGGCGAGGCGGCCCGGCTGCTGGACAGCCAGGCGGAACGGTCCCGGACCGGCCGCCGGGACGCGCCGCCGGACCGCTGGATGGCCTGAGCCGCCCCGGCACGCCCCTCGGGCCCGTCCGACGCTCAGGACACCGCGCTGCGCAGCCCCTGCAAGTCGATCTGCTCGGTCTCGTCGTGTTCCGTCAGGTCGATCACCTGGCCGACCCCCCGGGACTCCTCGCCGGCCGGCTTGAAGGCGGCCTCCGCCTCGGCCTTGTGCAGGGCGAGGGCCTCCTGGCCGACCACGTCGGCGAGATCCTCGTTCTGGACGGTCTCCAGGGCGGCGTCGGAAGATCCCGCGCCGTCCGCGCCGTCCCCGGGCTCCTTGGTGCCGAAGAAGTCGAAGCCGCCCTCGACCGACGGACGCCGCGCCGGAGCCGCCGGTACGACGGCCACCGCGGTCGGCACCGTGAAGTGCCCGTCGGCCCGCCGGGTGGACCGGTCGGGCGGCGCGGGCCGATCGTCGGACTGCGTCGCCGGAGCGGCGGGACCAGAGCTCTCGTGCCCGTCGGCCGCCTCGGGCTGCCCCTGCGCCTCGTCCGCCTCGTCCTCCTGGGCCGCCTCGGGCGCCGTCGCGCTCTCGCCACCGCCGCTGCCGCCGTCGTCACCGCCGTCGCCGTCGTCGCCGCCGTCCTCGTCGTCGTCGTCGGAGGAGGAGTCGCCGCCGTCGTCCCGGCCGCCACCGTCCGGGCCGTTCGGCGCGTCCTCGTCGAGGCGCGCGAGGGCCGCGTTGGCCCGGAGGAAGAGCCGCGAGCCCGCGGGCGAGAAGACGGCCGGCGCCTCGTCCTTCTCCGCCTCGCCGGTGTCCTCGGCGGCCGGGACACCGTCCTCGCCGGCCGTCTCCCCGGCCGGTGCCGGTCGTGCCGCCGGCAGCGCGGGCGCCGACGGCACCGCCTCTATCTCCAGCAGGCGGCGGCCCTCCAGTGCCGTGGCACGCTCGGTCTCCGCCGTGGCGTAGCGCCGCAGCAGCGAGGCGTGCTCGTTGCGCAGACCCGCCAGTTCGGTGCGCTTGGCCCGCAGCCGGTGCTCCAGCTTGACGCGCAGTTCGCGCGACTCCTCCAGGTCGGACTCCAGTTCGGCGACCCGTTCCTCGTACCGCCACTCGTCGCTCGCCCGCGCGCGCGTGAGGTCGGCGACGCGCCTGCCCGCCTGTGCGTCCCAGTGCCGCATGACGACCGCGCCGACGACGGCCGTCACCGCGGCGGCGGCGGCCAGCACACGGAGGATCGCGGTCTCGCTGAACACCCAGGGGCCGAGGGCGCAGACGACGGAGACGCCTGCGATCGCCGACGGAGGAAGCAGCCTGTGCAGAGGCGGGGAATGGCGGTGACGTCCACGTGGCATGGCCAGAAACTTACCGCGCGTAGGCGAATCTTGGCGCCCCGCCCCGTAAAAACACGGCTTTCTCCGACGTGTTCACACGGCACCGGGATTCCACAAGCCCGCCGAGGGGCGAATTACCTCAAGATCATTTACGCGGGGCGCCCACCCAGCCGCTGACCGAGCCACTCCAGCGTCGCGGGAATCTCCCGCCGCCAGGTATTGAAGTTGTGCCCGCCGCTTTCCAGGATGATCGAGGAGATCCGGGTCGGCTTCCTGCTCTTGACCCGCTCGATGAACCTGAGCGTGTCCCGGTAGTTCGTCTCGCCCGACCTGCTGCTGGTCACGAGCAGGGAAGTGTCCGGCGCGGGCTTGTTCTTGAGATACCACCACAGATTGGCGTGGTTCTTGCGTTCCTCGTCGCCCTGGAAGAGATCACCGGTGGTGGGGTCGTTCGGCGCGTCGTAGTACGCGGAGAGCCCGGCCCCGGCGCCGAACACCTCCGGATGGTGCACGGCGAGTTTCAGCGCGCAGTATCCGCCCGTCGAGTTGCCGACGACACCCCAGCTCCCCCGCCCTCCGGCCACGCGGTAGTGGCCGCCCACCGCCTCGGGCAGGTCCTTCGCGAAGAACGTCTCCGTCCGGGGGCCGCCCGGCACGTCCACGCATTCCGTGTCCCGGGGCGGCGCGACCGTCGGCCGCAGCATCACCAGGATCATCGGCCGCATCCGGCCGGCCCGGGCCGACTCCCATGCCGTGCGCGGATAGTGGAGCTTGTCCACCAGCGCCTCGGCGGTCCCCGGGTACCCGGTCAGGACGACGGCCGCGGGAAACGTACGGCCGCGGTGCCGGGTCTGGAAGTACTCCGGCGGCAGATACACGTACGCGGGTGTCGCGATCCCCGTCGTACGCCCGACGACCTCGATCTCCTCGATCCGCCCGCCCGTTTCGGGACTCCCCCCTCCCACCTTCGTCACCCGTCTGTCCCCCACCACCCTGAGCGGCCCCGGGGAACCACCGGCCGCGTGGTCCACGACCACCCCCCGGCCGTCCTCCCGGCCGAACAGATCGGCCCAGCTGCCGTAGAACCCGAAGGACTGGTTGGCCACCAGACCGACCGCAGCGAAGACGGCCAACTGGGTCGCCAGCAGCAGGCCCGCGCGCCCCAGCACCGCCCGTATGCCACCCCGGGCCAGCCGCGGCCACAGCCACACCGTGCCGGCGAACAGCAGCACGCCGGCCAGTACCGCCAACGCCAGCACCTTGTCGCTCGTGAGACCCATGCCCTGGTACCTGCCCGCGCTTTCCGTGTGCCCGTCCGGGCATTCCGATCGAGAGGAGTGAACCTCTCCCCCCAAGACACCGTCCTAGAGGGCGCAATGTCGCCGGATGCCCAAAACGGGCCCGGATCCACGGTTACTCGCAGAACAACAGGTGCGATGTCTGTCAGGACAGATGAGGAAATGTCGGGACGGGTTCCGGCAGGACCCACCCGCATACGCCGACTGCCGCGCGGCCCTCGTCCGGAGAACGTGCCCCTCCTCGTCGGCCGCGCCTGTGCGCTCGTCGGCCTGCTGGACATCGCCGCCGGGGTCTTCCCGCGCTTCAGGCACAGCCGGATGCACGCCCTCGCCGAGGTACTGCCGGGCTCGTTCGGCCCGTTCGCCGCCGCCCTCTCCCTCAGCGCCGGCGTCCTGCTGCTCCTCCTCGCCCACGGCCTCAAACGCCGCAAGCGCCGGGCGTGGCGGGCCGCGGTGGCACTCCTCCCGGTGGGTGCCGTCGCCCAGTTCGGCTACCGCCACTCGATCCTCGGCGTACTGATCTCCCTCGCGCTGCTCGCGCCCCTGCTGCGCCACCGCGACCAGTTCGCGGCCCTGCCCGACCCGCGCAGCCGCTGGCGGGCCCTGGCCAACTTCGTCCTCATGGGGGCCGGTTCGCTCGCCCTCGGCCTCCTGATCGTCAACGCCCACCCGCACCGGATGATCGGCGCCCCGAGCCTGGCCGACCGCATCACCCACGTCCTGTACGGCCTGTTCGGCGTGGAGGGCCCGGTCGACTACGCGGGCACCACCTCCTGGACGGTCGCCTTCTCCCTCGGCGCGCTCGGCCTGCTGACCGCGGTGACCACCATCTACCTGGCCTTCCGCCCCGAACACCCGGCGGCGCGCCTCACCGAGGAGGACGAGTCCCGCCTGCGCGCCCTCCTCGCCCGGCACGGCGCCCGCGACTCCCTCGGCCACTTCGCGCTCCGCCGCGACAAGGCGGTGGTCTTCTCCCCCAGCGGCAAGGCGGCGGTCACCTACCGCGTCGTCTCGGGCGTGATGCTGGCCAGTGGCGACCCGATCGGCGACGTCGAGGCGTGGCCGGGCGCGATCGAACGCTTCATGGACGAGGCCCGCGCCCACTCCTGGACACCGGCCGTCATGGGCTGCTCCGAGACCGGCGGTGAGGTGTGGACCCGCGAGACCGGGCTCGACGCGCTGGAACTGGGGGACGAGGCGGTGGTGGACGTCCCGGATTTCTCCCTCGCCGGCCGCGCGATGCGCAACGTACGCCAGATGGTCAAGCGCATCGAGCGGGCCGGTTACGAGACCCGGGTACGGCGCGTGGCTGACCTCCCCGACGCCGAACTGGACCGCGTCCGCCGCGCCGCGGACGCGTGGCGGGGCACCGACACCGAGCGCGGCTTCTCGATGGCCCTGGGCCGGATCGGCGACCCCGCCGACGGCGACTGCCTCATCGCGACCGCGCACAAGCAGGACACCGAGCCCGGCGAGTACGGCGACCTGAAGGCCGTCCTGCACTTCGTCCCGTGGGGCGGCGACGGCATGTCCCTGGACCTCATGCGCCGCGACCGCGCGGCCGACCCCGGCATGAACGAGCTGCTGATCGTGGCCGCGCTCCAGGCGGCGCCGAAGCTGGGCATCGCGCGGGTGTCGCTGAACTTCGCGATGTTCCGCGCGGCGCTCGCGCGCGGCGAGAAGATCGGCGCGGGCCCGGTCCTGCGCGCCTGGCGCGGCCTGCTCGTGTTCCTGTCCCGCTGGTTCCAGATCGAGTCCCTGTACAAGTTCAACGCGAAGTTCCGCCCCCGCTGGGAGCCGCGCTTCGTGGTCTACCGCTCCTCGTCCGACCTCCCCCGCATCGGCTTCGCCGCCATGCAGGCCGAAGGCTTCGTCACCCTCACCCCGCCCCTCCCCCGGTCCCTGCGCCGCCGCGCCAGACCCCGCCGCCCCTGCGCCCACGGGGACCCGCACGTGGCGTGACCGGGGCGGGTGGGTGCGGCGGGCCGGCGCCGGCCGGGACGCCTCCCCGCTCCCGGCCTCGCCCGAGCGGCGAACCCCGACCGCGCGACGCGCACCCCACCGGACCGGCCACCGGCCGCCGCGGGCACCCCACCCAGTGGGCCTACGCTGAACACATGAGCAAGCAGACCGGCCCCCGCCGCCACCACCTGGCGGGCCTCACCGCATGGGACCGCTGCGCGGTCATGGGGGTCGTCAACGTGACCCCCGACTCCTTCTCCGACGGCGGTCGCTTCTTCGACACCACGGCCGCCATCAAGCGCGGCCTCGACCTGGTGGCCCAGGGCGCCGACCTCGTGGACGTCGGCGGCGAGTCCACCCGCCCCGGCGCCACCCGCGTCGACGAGGACGAGGAACTCCGCCGCGTGGTCCCCGTGGTCCGCGGCCTCGCCTCCGAGGGCGTCACGGTCTCCGTCGACACCATGCGCGCCTCGGTCGCCGCCCAGGCCCTCGCCTCCGGCGCCGCCCTCGTCAACGACGTCAGCGGCGGCCTGGCCGACCCCCGGATGATCCCGGTGGTCGCCGACGCCGCCGCCCCCTTCGTCGTCATGCACTGGCGCGGCCTCCTGGAGGCAGGCAACGTCAAGGGCGTCTACGAGGACGTGGTCACCGAGGTCGCCGACGAGCTGCGCGCACGCGTGGAGGCCGTCCTGGAGGGCGGCATCACCCCCGACCGCGTCGTCATCGACCCCGGCCTCGGCTTCTCCAAGAACGCCGAGCACGACCTCGTCCTCCTCGCCCACCTCGACCGCCTCCTCGGCCTCGGCCACCCCCTCCTCGTCGCCGCCTCCCGCAAACGTTTCCTCGGCCGCGTCCTCGCCGACGGCCCCCAGGCCACCCCACCCCCCGCGCGGGAGCGCGACGCGGCCACCGCCGCCGTCTCCGCCCTCGCCGCGCACGCCGGCGCGTGGGCCGTCCGGGTGCACGAGGTCCGCGCCACGGCCGACGCCGTACGGGTCGCCCGCGCCGTCGAAGGAGCCCGGTGAACGCCCCGCACCTCGACGTCGAACAGGTCGAGTCCGCCAACACCGCCTTCTACGAGGCGCTGGAACAGGGCGATTTCGACAAGGTCTCCGCGTTCTGGCTCACCCCGTCCGATCTGGGCGTCGACGAGACGTACCACGACCCGGCCGACGCCGGCGTGGTCTCCTGCGTGCACCCCGGCTGGCCGGTGCTCACCGGCCGCGGCGAGGTCCTGCGCTCCTACGCCCTGATCATGGCGAACACCGACTACATCCAGTTCTTCCTCACCGACGTCCACGTCTCCGTCACCGGCGACACCGCCCTGGTCACCTGCACCGAGAACATCCTCAGCGGCGGCCCCGCCCCCGACGGCGACGAGGAGCTGGGCCCGCTCGTCGGCCAGCTCGTGGTCGCCACGAACACGTTCCGGCGTACGCCGGCCGGCTGGAAACTCTGGTCGCACCACGCCTCCCCCGTACTCGCGGAGACCGACGACGACGAGAGCGAGGACACACCTTCCTGACCGGAAGGACCAAGAACGACAAGAAGTGGTTGGAATCACGGGCCGCCGGGTATGGGCGGCTACCAACCCGTGATCCACCGGGACCGCCAGGGAAAACGCCGGATGAATCCTCCCGGCCCCCGCCCGGTCCCCCACCCCCCGTGGCCCGGCCCTGTCGGTGCTCGCGGGTAGATTCGACTGTGGCCGCCGTACCGCCCGCACGTGGTACGACCGGCCTGGACCGACGACTGCAGGAGTGATTCGCGTGGATCGTGTCGCGCTGCGCGGCCTCAAGGCCCGCGGGCACCACGGTGTGTTCCCCAAGGAACGCGAGGACGGCCAGACCTTCCTCGTCGACCTCGTCCTGGGCCTGGACACCCGGCCGGCCGCGGCCGACGACGACCTGGCGAAGACCGTGCACTACGGCATCGTGGCCGAGGAGGTCGTGGCCGTCGTGGAGGGCGAGCCCGTCAACCTCGTCGAGACGCTCGCCGAGCGCATCGCCCAGGTCTGTCTGAAGCACGACGGGGTGCGGGAGGTCGAGGTCTGCGTCCACAAGCCGGACGCACCGATCACCGTCCCCTTCGACGACGTGACCGTCACCATCATCCGGAGCCGTGTATGAGCGCCCCCTTCGCCCAGGGTTCCAGCGACCCGACCGTACAGCCGGTGCCCGCCTCCGTCATCGAGCAGGTCGACGCCGCGGACACGACGCTGTCCAACCCCAAGCGCGCCGTGATCGCCCTCGGCGCCAACCTGGGCAACCGCCTGGAGACCCTCCAGGGCGCCATCGACGCCCTGGAGGACACCCCCGGCGTGCGCGTCAAAGGGGTGTCGCAGGTGTACGAGACGGAACCGTGGGGCGTCGCCCCCGACAGCCAGCCGTCGTACTTCAACGCGGTCGTGGTCGTGAAGACCACCCTGCCCCCGTCCTCCCTGCTGGAGCGCGCGCACGCGGTCGAGGAGGCCTTCCACCGGGTCCGCGACGAGCACTGGGGCCCGCGCACCCTGGACGTCGACATCGTCGCCTACGCCGAGGTCGTCTCCGACGACCCGCAGCTCACCCTCCCCCACCCGCGCGCCCACGAACGCGCCTTCGTGCTCGCCCCCTGGCTCGACGTGGACCCCGAGGCCCTGCTGCCCGGAAAGGGCACGGTCGCCGACCTCCTGGACACCGTCACCCGCGACGGCGTCGCGCCCCGCGCCGACCTGGAACTCCGGCTGCCCGAGTAGTCGTTAAGGTCGACGAGATCACGACGACCGCTCAGGGACCGAAGGGACACCGGAACACCGTGAAAGAGCTGCGCATCAGGGTGCTGGCCGGCGTGTTCGTCGTCGCCGGTGTCCTGTCCTGGGCCGGCGCCCGCCTGTGGAACTCGGTGGGGACCCTGCCGAGCGTCCCCCTGGCCGCCCCGGTGGTCCTCGCCCTGATCGCGGTGATCCTGCTGGCCACGGCGCTCTCGATCCGCGCCCGGCTGAAGGCCCAGCGGGACCGCGTCCCCGGCGCCAAGGGCGTCGACCCGATGATGGCGGCCCGCGCGGTCGTCTTCGCCCAGGCCAGCGCCCTGGTGGCCGCCCTCGTCGCCGGTATGTACGGCGGCACGGGCGTCTTCCTGCTGGAGTACCTGGACATCCCGGCCCGCCGCGACCAGTCCATCTACGCCGGCCTCTCGGTGGTGGCGGGCATCGGCGTCATAGCGGCCGCGGTCTTCATGGAGCGCGTCTGCAAACTCCCGGACGACGAGGACGACGACCACCCGGGCGCGGCGACAGCGGCGTGACGGGCCTGGCTCACCAGGGCTGACGGACCATGTGTCCGTTGACCAGGAATCCGGGGTGTGGGTCGAGCCGGTAGCCGTAGAGGGTGAACGGCTTGTTCACCGTGGTCCGCGGTCGCACCTCGTGGACCTGGGTCCAGCAGAACTCCCTCAGGTGCAGGGGGTGCTGTTCGGCTCGGAATGTACCTCGCGAAGCCCAACTGTCGACCACCACCAGATGCGATGCGAGTCCATTGGTCCGCGGCGTGAACCGTGCGCCCACCACCTCCGCCAGATCGGTGAGGAAAGGCACGTTCGCACTGACGAGCACACGACCGGACCAAGCCTTGGAACGGCACCCGTCGCCGTCGGTGTAACCGTCCAGAAAGCCTTCGAAGGTGTCCCTGTCCCGGAGGACAACCCTGGGAAAGCGCTGCCGCATGTGGTGCGCGTCGCCGCCGACGTACTGCCTCATCAAGTCGGCGAGGTACGACGACACCACACGCACACGAAAGCCCGGGACGTCCCGCTGGAGGTAGCCAGAAGGTCGCGTCACCTTCTCCAGGCGTGCAGCCAAACCGGTGGCGGCGGAAAGACAGGCCGCGTAGCGCGCGGCGAACCCTTCGTCGTTGACCACCAGGGACACGTAGTTCTTGCCGACGGTCCCGTCCGCGCAGTTGGCCCCGACCAGGTAGCCCAGCTCGTAGCCCGCCCTCACGGTCAACCGCGTGCGGCACAACTTCCGCGCCTGCGTCCAGGCGAGCACAGTCCCCGTGGCATCCCTCGCGTGAACCCACCCGTCGGGCGTCCCCAGCATATGGTCGGGTGCCACCGTGAACATCACGTGATCGGTCACGACGTCCACGACTTCGCGGGCGCGGACCGCAGTCACCGCCGCGACCGTGGTGGGGACCGTACGCTCCCCGTCCAGCGTCCACAGACGGCAGCCCACTCGCACATCCCGCGCCCGCACGCGCCCCTCGACAGCATTCACCGTCTGCTTGCTGGGCAGGCCGTACCCCAACGCCATCCCCCTTGATCAGCGATTGGCTCACTGATCAAGGACGATATCGGGCACCACTGACAATCGGGTCAGCGCGCCAGTATCAGGCCCATGGCCTCGGCTCGGGTCGCGGCGTCCCGGAGCTGACCGCGCACCGCCGACGTCGTGGTCTTGGCACCGGGCTTACGAACCCCGCGTACCGACATGCACATGTGCTCGGCCTCGACGACGACGATGACACCACGGGCCTCCAGAATCTCCATGAGAGAGTCGGCGACTTGCGTGGTGAGTCGTTCCTGCACCTGCAGACGACGGGCGAAAACCTCAACCAGTCGCGCGAGCTTCGACAGGCCGGTGATCTTTCCGCTCTCCGCCGGAATGTACCCGATGTGCGCTACGCCATGAAACGGCAACATGTGATGCTCGCACAGGCTGACGATTTCAATGTCCTTCACCAGGACCATCTCGTCGTGTCCGATGTCGAACGTCGTCGTCAGTACGTCCTCGGGCTCCTGCCCATGCCCGGCCAGGAGCTCCCGGTACGCCCGGGCCACCCGCCCCGGCGTCTCCCGCAGGCCCTCGCGGTCCGGGTCCTCACCGACCGCGATGAGCAGTTCGCGTACGGCGTTCTCGGCCCGCTTCTCGTCGAACTCGCCGATCTCGCCCTCGCCGTCCAACGTCACGGGGTCGGTCATCTGATGCCTCGTTCCTGTGCTGTCCTGCGTCGGCATACGGAAATGCCGCACCCCCCAGGCTAGAACCTGGGGGGCGCGGCATACATTCCGGGCCTGGTGAGGCCGTCGGGGAGTGACCGGGTCAGCTCTCCGGACGGTCCTCCGGGGCGTGTTCCGGTGCCGGGGCGGGCTCCACCGTGGGGCTCTTGGTGGTGGAGATCGCCGCCGTCGCGCCGTTCGCTCCGTTCGTCAGGGCCAGCTCCTTGGGGGAGAGCACCGGCGGACGGGTCGAGGGCGTGCGGCGTGAGGAACCGGTCCAGGCGGGCCGGGCCGGGCGCTTGACGATCTGGGCGAAGACCTCGGCGATCTCCTCCTTGCCCAGCGTCTCCTTCTCCAGCAGGGCGAGGACGAGGTTGTCGAGGACGTCGCGGTTCTCGACCAGGATCTCCCAGGCCTCGTTGTGCGCCGTCTCGATGAGCTTCTTGACCTCTTCGTCGACCAGCGCGGCGACCTCTTCCGAGTAGTCGCGCTGGTGGGCCATCTCACGCCCGAGGAAAGGCTCGCTGTTGTCACCGCCGAACTTGATGGCACCGAGGCGCTCGGTCATGCCGTACTGCGTGACCATGGCACGGGCCACGCTGGTGGCCTTCTCGATGTCGTTGGCGGCGCCCGTCGTCGGGTCGTGGAAGACCAGTTCCTCGGCCGCGCGGCCGCCCAGCATGTAGGCGAGCTGGTCCAGCATCTCGTTGCGCGTGGTCGAGTACTTGTCCTCGTCCGGGAGCACCATCGTGTAACCGAGGGCCCGGCCTCTCGACAGGATCGTGATCTTGTGGACCGGGTCGGAGTTCGGTGAGGCCGCCGCGACCAGGGCGTGACCGCCCTCGTGGTACGCGGTGATCTTCTTCTCCTTGTCCGACATGATCCGGGTCCGCTTCTGCGGGCCCGCGACCACACGGTCGATCGCCTCGTCCAGCATCTGGTTGTCGACCAGCTTCTTGTCGCTGCGGGCCGTCAGCAGGGCGGCCTCGTTCAGCACGTTGGCCAGGTCGGCGCCGGTCATGCCGGGCGTACGGCGGGCGACGGCCGACAGGTCGACGTCGGGCGCGACCGGCTTGCCCTTCTGGTGGACCTTGAGGATCTCAAGGCGGCCCTGCATGTCCGGGCGGTCGACGGCGATCTGCCGGTCGAAGCGGCCGGGGCGCAGCAGCGCCGGGTCGAGGATGTCGGGCCGGTTGGTGGCGGCGATGAGGATCACGCCGCCCTTCACGTCGAAGCCGTCCATCTCGACGAGGAGCTGGTTCAGGGTCTGCTCGCGCTCGTCGTGGCCACCGCCGAGGCCGGCGCCGCGGTGGCGGCCGACCGCGTCGATCTCGTCGACGAAGACGATCGCCGGAGCGTTCGCCTTGGCCTGCTCGAACAGGTCACGGACTCGGGAGGCACCGACACCGACGAACATCTCGACGAAGTCGGACCCGGAGATCGAGTAGAACGGCACGCCCGCCTCGCCCGCGACGGCGCGCGCGAGCAGGGTCTTGCCGGTGCCGGGCGGGCCGTACAGCAGCACGCCCTTGGGGATCTTGGCGCCGACGGCCTGGAACTTGGCCGGCTCCTGGAGGAACTCCTTGATCTCGTGGAGCTCCTCGACGGCCTCGTCCGAGCCGGCGACGTCGGAGAACGTCGTCTTGGGGGTGTCCTTGGTGATGAGCTTGGCCTTGGACTTGCCGAAGTTCATCACGCGGCTGCCGCCGCCCTGCATCTGATTCATCAGGAACAGGAAGACGACCACGATCAGGACGAACGGGAGCAGGGAGAGCAGAATGCCGACGAACGGGTTCTGCTTCGACGGCGACACCGTGTAGCCGTCGGAGATCTGCTTGTCCTGGTACTTGTTCTGCAGGGTGTTGGCGAGGGTGACGCCCTGGTCGCCGATGTAGCTCGCCTGGATCTTGGAGCTGCCCTCGACCTTTTCGCCGTCCTTGAGCTGGACCTTGATGGTCTGCTCGTCACCGGTGGTCAGCTTGGCCGACTCGACCCTGTTGTCGTTGATCGCCTGGACGACCTGGCCCGTGTCCACCGTCTTGTAGCCGCCGGACGAGCCAACGACCTGCATCAACACGACCACGGCAAGGACGGCCAGCACGATCCACATGATTGGCCCACGGAAGTATCGCTTCACGTCCATCCACACGGAGCGGTGTCGCCCCGTCCCTCCTGCCATAGTGAGTTTGATAAGACAGTTCTTCTGACGGTACCCCAGCGCGGCGGCGCTCAGCCGCACGGGAGTGCTGGCGTCCCGTCTGCATGCTCCAACGGCGCGGAGGCCTCCGGGGTTCCCGGTAGCCCCCAATCGCCGTGCTGCCCGCCGCTGGGGCGGGTCAGCCGCCGTAGACGTGGGGCGCGAGCGTACCGACGAACGGCAGGTTGCGGTACTTCTCGGCGTAATCGAGGCCATATCCCACGACGAACTCGTTGGGGATGTCGAAGCCGACCCATTCCACGTCGATGGCGACCTTCGCCGCGTCGGGCTTGCGCAGCAGCGTGCACACCTTGAGGGAGGCGGGCTCGCGCGAGCCGAGGTTGGAGATCAGCCAGGACAGGGTCAGGCCGGAGTCGATGATGTCCTCGACGATCAGGACGTGCCTGCCCTGGATGTCGGTGTCGAGGTCCTTGAGGATCCGCACCACGCCGGAGGACTGGGTGCCCGCGCCGTACGACGACACCGCCATCCAGTCCATGGTGACGGGGGAGGACAGCGAGCGGGCGAGGTCGGCCATGACCATCACGGCGCCCTTGAGCACGCCGACGATGAGCAGGTCCTTGCCCGCGTACTCCGCGTCGATCTTCTCCGCCAGCTCGGCCAGCTTGGCGTCGATCTCTTCCTTGGTGATGAGTACCTTCTCGAGGTCGGCACCCATGTCGTTCGCGTCCACCCGCATCACTTTCGGTCGTCCCACCGGCCGTATTCAGCCTTGCCGAATCACCAGTCTGCCACCCTGCCGCTGGGCGACCACTTTGCCGGGGAGGTTGATGGCCCCCTGACCGCGCCAGCCGGTGATCAGCCGGTCGACTTCCTCGATGTGGCGGGCGAACAGGGCACCGGCGGGGGCACCGGCCGCGATGGCGGCGCGGCGCAGGATCCGGCGGCGTACGGCGGGCGGCAGGGCGTAGAGCTTGGCGCACTCCAGCACGCCCGTGGCGTCGCGGACGCCCTCCTCGGCCTGGCGGGCCCAGGTGTCGAGGGCGTCGGCGTCGTCCCGGGAGAGCTGGGCGGTGCGGGCGAGGGCCTCGACGACGCCCTTGCCGAGGGCCTTCTCCAGGGCGGGCAGCCCCTCGTGGCGCAGTCGGGAGCGGGTGTACGCCGGGTCGGCGTTGTGCGGGTCGTCCCAGACCGGCAGGGACTGGACCATGCAGGCCTTGCGGGCGGTCTGCCGGTCGACCTGGAGGAAGGGGCGCCGGTAACGGCCGCCGGCCCCCGAGACCGCGGCCATGCCCGACAGGGAGCGGATGCCGGAGCCGCGGGCGAGGCCCAGCAGGACGGTCTCGGCCTGGTCGTCGCGGGTGTGGCCGAGCAGGACGGCGGCGGCGCCGTGGCGGGCCGCGGCGGCGTCCAGGGCGGCGTAGCGGGCGTCGCGGGCGGCGGCTTCGGGGCCGCCGGCGCGGCCGACGCTGACGGCGGTGGCCTCGACGGGGTCCAGGCCCAGTTCGCGCAGGCGCAGGACGACCTCTTCGGCGCGCAGGTCGGAGCCGTTCTGCAGGCCGTGGTCGACGGTGACGCCGCCGGCCCGGATGCCGAGCCGGGGGGCTTCGAAGGCGAGGGCGGAGGCGAGCGCCATGGAGTCGGCGCCGCCGGAGCAGGCCACGAGCACGAGGGGTGACGGCGGCCGCTCGGGTGTCGGTCCGACGGCCGTCGCGGCGGGGACGCCGGCCGTGGTGTTCAGTTCGGTGAGGATGTCGTGGAGGACGCGGCGGACCGCCAGGCGTATCGCCGCGACCGCAGGATGGGGACCCATGTCCGGTGCCCTTCATGAAGTTTTCGGGGGGTGAGCCCGGGGTTCTGTCACGCAGAGTGTGTAGATGGTGACAGAAACGGGCCGTTCCCCGAGCATCGCACGCCTGTCGAGGGCTCACGGTCCCTCGGACGGGTGATTGCGGGGTCGTTCGCCTGCCGTCGGCCGGAATCGTTCACGCCGCTTGAGGGGGGCTCACGACTCCGGCTTGCGGTGCACCCGCGCGATCCAGTCCGCCGGTTTGGCGATCTCCGACTTGGTGGGGAGGGTGTTGGGCGACGTCCAGACGCGGTTGAAGCCGTCCATTCCGCACTCGTCGACGACGGCCCGCACGAAGCGCTCGCCGTCCCGGTACTGGCGGAGTTTGGCGTCCAGGCCGAGCAGCTTGCGCAGCGCCAGGTCGAGGCGGGAGGCGCCCTTGGCGCGGCGCTGCTGGAACTTCTCGCGGATCTCCGCGACGCTCGGCACGACCGCCGGGCCGACCCCGTCCATCACGAAGTCGGCGTGGCCCTCCAGCAGGGACATCACGGCGGTGAGGCGGCCGAGGACCTCGCGCTGGGCCGGGGTCTGCACCAGCTCCACCAGCGAGCGGCCACCGTCGTCCTCCTCCCCCTCGGGGCGGCCCCCGGCGAGGGTCTGGGCGGCCTCGCGGACCCGCTCCAGGACGGTCATGGGGTCGACATCGGTCTCCGCCAGGAACGACTGGATTTCGCCCTCCAGGTGGTCGCGCAGCCAGGGCACGGCCGTGAACTGGGTGCGGTGCGTCTCCTCGTGCAGGCACACCCACAGGCGGAAGTCGTGCGGGTGGACGTCGAGTTCGCGTTCGACGTGGACGATGTTCGGCGCGACCAGGAGCAGCCGGCCGCCGCCGTCGGCTCCGGCGGGCAGTTCCCGGGTGGCGGGGGCGAAGGTCTCGTACTGGCCGAGGACGCGGGAGGACAGGAACGACAGCAGCATGCCCAGTTCCACACCGGTGACCTTGCCGCCGACGGCGCCGAGGACCGCGTTGCCGGCGCCGTCGCCGCGCCGCTCCTGCAGCTTCTCCAGGAGGGGTTTGAGGATCTCCCGGAACCCGGCGACGTTCGCCCGGACCCAGCCGGGGCGGTCGACGACCAGGACGGGGGTGTCGTGGATCTCCTCGGTGGCCATACGGGTGTAGCCCCGGACGTGTTCCTCGGAGGCCTTGGCATGGCGGCGGAGTTCCGCGACGACCGCCCTGGCCTCGTCGCGGCTCACCTCGGGGCCCGGCCGTACGAGCCGGGTCGCGGTCGCCACCGCGAGGTTCCAGTCGACCATGCCGGAATTTGCGCCGATGCTCGTCATGCGTCAACGGTACGGGAGCGCCGCCGTCGGGGGCAGGCTGTGCGGGGCGCAGGGGTGGGGCGCCGCGCGCGGCCCAGCACGAAAGCCCCGCACGGGCGCCCAGCGCTGGGCCCGGCGGAGCCCGGCGCGGCAGCCCGGCCCAGCGCAGGAGCCCGGCACGGGAGCCCGGGGAGCCCGGCGCGGCAGCCCGGCCCAGCGCAGGAGCCCGGCGCGGGGCCCGGTCACCCGCAGCCGCAGGACGCCAGGCCCGTCGCCGCCCGGTCCAGGGTCGACTGGGCCGCCGCGGGGTCGGACGTCCCGTGCGCCATGAAGGCGAAGCCCAGCAGGCGGCCGTCGGCGGTGACGACGGTGCCGGCGAGGGTGTTCACGCCCGTCAGGGTGCCCGTCTTGGCGCGGACGAGGCCCGCTGCGCCGTCCGAGTAACGACTGGTCAGGGTGCCGGTGAAGCCGGCCACGGGGAGGCCGGTGAGGACCGGGCGGAGCTGGGGCCGGGCCGGGTCGGCCGCCTCGGCCAGCAGGGCGGTGAGCAGGTCGGCGCTGACCAGGCCGGTGCGGTCCAGGCCGCTGCCGTCGCGGAGCGCGGCGCCGTCCACCGGCAGGCCGAGCCGCTTCAGCCGGTCCTTCATGGCGGCGGACGCCCCGTCGAAGTCTGCGGGCCTGCCGTCGGCCACGGCGGTGTGGCGGGCCAGGGCCTCGGCGAGGTCGTTGTCGCTGTTCGTCAGCATCCGCTCGACCAGGACGGACAGCGGCGGCGAGGACACCGTGGCGAGGGTGTCGGCGCGGTCGGTGGCCTTGGACGGGCCGGGGGCCGACGCGGTGATGCCGTGCTGCTTCAGGAAACCGGCGAAGGCGCGGGCCGCGTGGGCGGCCGGGTCGGTTTCGCGCTCGACGGGTCCGCTGGTGGAGTCGTCCGTCCGGGCCTCGTCGGCCATCAGCGCGGTGACGCGGGCGAGGTTCTCGTTGACCCCGATCGGGTGCATTCCGTCACCGGCGTAGAGCGTCGTGTCGTACGACAGCGTCACCTTGCGCAGGTCCCGCTTCTTCAGGGCGGCTGCGGTCTTCTCGGCCAGGGTGCGCAGGCTCGCGAGGCCCTTGGCGTCCGCACGCGCGGTGAGCGTCGGGTCGCCGCCGCCGACCAGGACGACTTCGCCGGTGTCGGCCTCCAGGGCGGTGCGGGTGGTGAGGCGGTGGTCGGGGCCGAGGGCGGTGAGCGCGGCGACCGCGGTGGCGATCTTGGTGGTGGAGGCGGGCGTGAGGGGCTCGTCGCCGCCGAGACCGTACAGGCGCTTGCCGGTGGTGAGGTCGACGACCGACGCGGCGCGGTCGGTGCCGAGCGCCGGGTCGTCCAGGAGCGGCCCGAGGAGGTCCGCGAGGGCCTCGCCGCCCGGGGCCGCCTTGACGCCGCCCGGGGTGGTGGCGCCGCCGAGGCCGGCCAGCACGGCACCGGCGCTGGGCGCGGGACGGGGCGTCCCGGCCGCGGTGCCAAAGCCGCCGGACCCGCGATCGTGATCTGCGCCACCCGTGTGCTCCAGTGCGACGGCCCGGTCCCGCTCGGCCGTACGCTGACCCGTGGAGTCCCAGGGGCCGGCGGCGGTCACCACACCGGCGGCGAGAGCCAGCCCGGCGGTGGCGGCGCCGGCGGTGTACTGCCAGGTCTTCGGCCGCGTGATCCGGGCGGGCCGCGGTCCCGTGGCCCGCCCGAACCGCGCGATCCGCGGTCCGGCGGCCCGGCCGAGGCGCGCCAGACGGGGTCGTACGGCGCCCGCGGCCCGCACCAGGTGCGGCCTCGCGGACCGCCAAGGCCTCAGCTCTGGCACCATCACCAGCCCCTTTCGCGATCACACACCGGCGTGAGGGACACTTAACCACCAGAACTATGTACTGATCATGGAGGAGCGTCCGGTGGAGTTCGACGTCACGATCGAGATCCCGAAGGGTTCGCGGAACAAGTACGAGGTGGACCACGAGACCGGTCGTATCCGCCTGGACCGCCGCCTCTTCACCTCGACCGCCTACCCGACCGACTACGGCTTCGTGGAGAACACCCTCGGCGAGGACGGCGACCCGCTGGACGCGCTGGTCATCCTGGACGAGCCGACCTTCCCGGGCTGCCTCATCCGCTGCCGCGCGATCGGCATGTTCCGGATGACGGACGAGGCCGGCGGCGACGACAAGCTGCTGTGCGTGCCGTCGACCGACCCGCGCGTGGAGCACCTGCGGGACATCCACCACGTGTCGGAGTTCGACCGCCTGGAGATCCAGCACTTCTTCGAGGTCTACAAGGACCTGGAGCCCGGCAAGTCCGTCGAGGGCGCCAACTGGGTGGGACGCACGGACGCGGAGATCGAGATCGAGCGGTCCTACAAGCGCTTCAAGGAGCAGGGCGGCCACTGACCAGCCACTCTCCCGCAACGGGCCGCACGCCACCCGCGTGCGGCCCGTTCGCGTTTGGGTGCGCATACTGAGGTCAACAGGAGGGTGAGTTCGTACCAGGGTTCGTATCAGGGAGCGTTGCACAGGTGACGGAGGCGGAGGACCGCAAGCCGCAGTCGGACGAGGCCCACAGCGCCTTCCGGCAGCCGGGCGGGATCACTGCGTCGATCGACGACGAGTCGTCGACGACGTCCGAGTTCGAGATCCCGCAGGGACTGGCCGTCCCGCGGCACACCGGAACGGAGTCCGAGACGACCTCGGAGTTCTCGCTGCCGGACGGCCTGGAGGCGCCCACGGCCCCGCCCGCGGACGCCGAGGGGTCGGCGTTCACGATCCCGAGCACGTACCACGCGTGGACCGCGCCGGCCGCGTTCACCCCGGCCAGCGGGTTCCCCGCGGTGCACCTGACGGACGTGCCCTGGCAGGACCGGATGCGGGCCATGCTGCGCATGCCGGTGGCCGAGCGGCCCGCGCCCGAGCCGTCGCAGAAGCACGACGACGAGACCGGCCCCGCCGTGCCGCGCGTCCTCGACCTGACGCTGCGTATCGGGGAGCTGCTGCTGGCGGGCGGTGAGGGCGCCGAGGACGTGGAGGCGGCGATGTTCGCCGTCTGCCGGTCCTACGGCCTGGACCGCTGCGAGCCGAACGTCACCTTCACCCTGCTGTCGATCTCCCACCAGCCGTCCCTGGTCGAGGACCCGGTGACGGCGTCGCGGACGGTACGCCGCCGCGGCACCGACTACACGCGGCTCGCGGCCGTGTTCCAGCTGGTGGACGATCTCAGCGACCCGGAGACGCACATCTCCCTGGAGGAGGCCTACCGGCGCCTCGCGGAGATCCGGCGCAACCGGCACCCGTACCCGACCTGGGTGCTGACCACGGCCAGCGGCCTGCTCGCGGGCTCGGCTTCGGTGCTCGTCGGCGGTGGTCTGACCGTGTTCGTCGCGGCCATGCTGGGTTCCATGCTCGGCGACCGGCTGGCCTGGCTGTGTGCCGGGCGCGGGCTGCCGGAGTTCTACCAGTTCGCGGTCGCCGCGATGCCGCCGGCCGCGATAGGGATCATGCTCACGCTGATCCACGTCGACGTGAAGGCGTCTGCGGTCATCACCGGTGGCCTCTTCGCGCTGCTGCCCGGGCGGGCGCTGGTCGCCGGGGTGCAGGACGGTCTGACCGGCTTCTACATCACCGCCGCGGCGCGCCTGCTGGAGGTCATGTACTTCTTCGTCAGCATCGTCGCCGGGGTGCTGGTGGTGCTGTACTTCGGCGTCCAGCTGGGCGCCGAGCTCAATCCGGACGCCCAGCTGGGCACCGGCGACGAGCCGGCCGTGCAGATCGGCGCGGCGATGATGCTGTCGCTCGCCTTCGCGATCCTGCTCCAGCAGGAACGATCCACCGTGCTGGCGGTGACCCTGAACGGTGGGGTCGCCTGGAGCGTGTACGGCGCCATGCACGTCGTCGGCGGCATCTCGCCGGTGGCCTCCACGGCCGCGGCGGCGGGGCTGGTGGGCCTGTTCGGGCAGCTGATGTCCCGGTACCGGTTCGCGTCGGCGCTGCCGTACACGACCGCGGCGATCGGGCCGCTGCTGCCCGGTTCGGCCACGTACTTCGGGCTGCTGGGCATCGCGCAGAGCGAGGTCGACCAGGGGCTGGTGTACCTGTCGACGGCGGTGGCCCTCGCCATGGCCATCGCCATCGGGGTGAACCTCGGTGGCGAGATCTCGCGGCTGTTCCTGCGGGTGCCCGGAGCGGCGAGTGCCGCGGGACGCCGGGCGGCCAAGCGGACGCGGGGGTTCTGACGCAGGGCGCCCGTGGGCGCGGGTGCGTGGTGGTGGCTCGCGCCCACGCGGCGGAGCCGCACATCGGTACGGCCCCGCGCCCCCGGGTGGGTTCAGCGGCCCTGGTTGTACGGGTACTGGTCGTTGTAGTTCTGCGGGTACTGCTGCGCGTACGGCTGCTGGGGCTGCTGCTGCGTGTACGGCTGCTGGGGCTGCTGCCCGCCGTAGGACTGCTGCGGCTGCTGGTACGGGTCGACGCGGCGGAGCTGGGTCGTGGCGTCGTCCATGACCGGGTACTGCGGCTGCTGGTGCTGCTGGTGGGGTGCCGCCGGGGCGGCGGCGGCCGCGCGCTTCTTCTTCTTGCGTTCGCGCAGGTACTCGATGGCGATCGGGACGACCGAGACGACGACGATCAGGACGAGGATCGGTTCGACGTTGGTGCGGATGAACTCGATCTGGCCGAGCCAGTAGCCCGCGAGGGTGACGCCGGTGCCCCAGGCCACGCCACCGATGATGTTGTACGTGAGGAACGTGCGGTACTTCATGCGGCCGGCGCCCGCCACGATGGGCGCGAAGGTGCGCACGATCGGCACGAAGCGGGCCAGGACGATCGCCTTGGGGCCGTACTTCTCCATGAACTCGTGCGCCTTCTCCAGGTTCTCCTGTTTGAAGAGCTTGGAGTTGGGCCGGTTGAAGAGCTTGGGGCCGAGGAACTTGCCGATCATGTAACCGACCTGGTCGCCGATGACGGCGGCCAGCACGATCAGGAGGCACACCAGCCACAGCGGCTGGCTGATGTACTCGCCCTGCGCGACGAAGAGACCCGCGGTGAACAGCAGCGAGTCTCCGGGCAGGAACGCGAAGAGTCCGGACTCGGCGAAGACGATGAGCAGGATGCCCGGCAGGGCGAACGTCTCGATCAGGTAGTCCGGGCTCAGCCACTCGGGGCCGAGCGCAAGCGTGGTCACGGGATTGTGGCTCCTGCACTGGGGGGGGGGAGGCGGGCTGGGGCTTGGCTGCGCCAAACGTATCAACGCCGCCGGGGCGGTCCAGGTTCCACGGACGACCCCGGAGTGCGCTGTGACTCGGCCCGTGGAATGCCGTGAACCATGCCCTCGAAGAATACGGCGGCCGTCAGGCCGTCGAACGCCCTGCGGAGGCGGCGAGTTGATCTCGTCACGGCCAGATGAAAGTGTTCTTCCATCTTGCATATCGCCTTCACAACCCATGGAGATCTGTCATGAGCATGCTCAGTTTGGCCGGAAAGTCGTGCGCCGTCCTTGCCCTGGCCTCCGCGGCCACGATGCTGACGCCGGCCGCGCCCGCCTCCGCCACGGACTGGGACCGGAGCTGCTACAGCATCTCGACGCCCTACAAGGGCATCAGCGAGGTCATGGGCACGGTCAGCAAGACCAGCAGCAACTGTGAGGACGCCACGATCGGCCTCCTGCGCCACCGCTGGTACGGCTGGGAGGAGCTGGACTGGGCCACGCTCGAGAGCGGCTCTGCGACAACGTGGTGGACCTGCACGGGTTCCGGCACCTACACCTACAAGGTCGCCGTGGGCGTCGACTACGGCGTCGCGCAGTACGAGAGCGCCGAGCGCCGCATCACCTGCTGAGACGGACTCGGGCGGCGGTGGTCGTGGGCCCGGGGGGGGGCCCCGGGCCCCGCCCCCCCCCCGGGGGGGGGGCCGGCCGCGGTGGGGGCGAAGCGCGGGCGCCAGGAGGGCGGGCG